>JBIIZV010000039.1:0-7654 GCA_044346095.1 Candidatus Nanopelagicales bacterium | reverse complement strand
TCATTTTGCATGGGCCACACCATTCAGCCCAAAAATCAACCAGTACTGGTTTGTCACTCTTCAATACATCGTCAGCAAACGATGCATCGGTTACGGCTGCAGTTGCGCCCATTATTACTCCTATTGTTGCTAGTGGATCAAGCATAAGTGGTTAGCGATTAACCCCTTGGTTTATTGACTTAGTTATGAATTACTTGCTGTGCAGATTGGCCAAGAAACGTTCAGCATCTAGCGCTGCACTACAACCAGTTCCGGCAGCAGTGATGGCTTGACGATAGGTATGGTCAACCAAGTCACCGCAGGCAAAAACTCCAGAAAGATTTGTTGCAGTTGTTCCTGCACCAGTTAGTACGTAACCCTGCGGATCAAGATCAACTTGTCCCTTAAGAAGTTCAGAACGTGGATCATGTCCAATCGCAACAAACAATCCAGTTACGGAAAGTTGACGAGTTTCGCCAGTGTTGATGTCGCGGATCGTGACGCCAGATAATTTTGCATCACCCTGAAGTTCAGTCACTTCACTGTTCCAAGCAAAGCTAATCTTTGGATCATTGTGTGCGCGTTCAGCCATGATCTTGCTAGCGCGCAATTCGTCACGGCGATGAATCATTGTGACACTCTTAGCAAAGCGAGTTAGGAAGGTAGCTTCTTCAACAGCCGAGTCGCCACCGCCTACAACTGCAATGTCTTGGTCGCGAAAGAAAAATCCGTCGCAAGTTGCACACCAGGAAACACCGTGACCGGAAAGTCGCTTTTCATTTTCAATTCCAAGTTCGCGGTAACTAGAGCCAGTTGCCAAAATCACTGAGTGGGCTTTGTATTCCCGACCCTCACCATCAACAACAGTTTTTACATCGCCAGTTAGGTTTGCTGCGGTCACATCATCAGTAATCAAATTCGCACCGAACTTAACAGCCTGAGCGCGCATGTTTTCCATTAATGCTGGGCCCATGATTCCATCTTGGAAGCCCGGGAAGTTTTCAACTTCGGTGGTATTCATAAGGGCGCCACCAGCAGTAACGGCACCTTCAAAAACGATTGGCTTTAATTGCGCGCGTGCAGCATAAATTGCGGCGGTGTAGCCAGCTGGACCAGAACCGATAATGATTACGTCATTGATGTCTTGTGACATTAGATTTCCTTAGATTGAAGTGTTCCAAGTTTACTAACTTAAGACTTACTAAACAGACTTGACCGAGCGTTATCGCTCACGGCGGATCAACTGGTCAGCAATTAGAGACGGACTTTGATTTCTGAAATTCCACCCTGGAATTCACCCGATTCAGACTCAGGTAAATCTGGGGTTAACCAAACCAAAACATATCTGCCGGAAACCGGATCAGTTGATGAAATCTCACTTGAGCTTTCATTTGGGTTAGTGTCTCCAAACTTAAGTTCAGTGGCGAAATCTGGTTCAGCTGAATTAACAACATAAATCTCAGCAGTATGGCCAGCTGAAATGAAATCGATTTCTACCGAATAAACCTCTTGTTCAACACCAAGGTCAATAAGTAGGCCAACTCCAGCTTTACCTGACATGTCAGCTTTTTTATAGCTAGCAGTGGTCCACGCAGTTTCGGCGTCTGAATCTACTGTGAGCAAAGCTTGGTCAGCATTCTCTTCGTCATCGCCCAACGGATCGTAACTGGTTACCGTAACAACCTCGGCAACCTTGCCTGTGGCCTGTGATACTTCAAGGCTCGGTAATGGTGAGGCCAAGACTGCAACTGGGGCTTCAGATCTTTGGAAGTTGCTTGTCAATAATTGCCAACCAATCCAGCCAAAAATCAAAACCGAAAGCCCAGCTATAAGTGAGGTACGAACTCGATTGTTTTGCGTTGATTGGGGTGGCGACCAAATTACTGAACTTGCAGTCATTCGCGAAACTCTGCTCTGCAAACTTTCAGACTCTTCTACCTCGCCAACTGATAAAGCATCAAGCAGTTGGCGCATTGAAGTGTAAGTACCATTTTGAGTTCGCTGGTAAAGGCGATCTATGTAACTACTAACTCCACCGTGAACCTGACTAGGCAAAACCAAACCAGTACCACCATCACTAAGTGCTGCTGGTAATGAATCAACACTTCCGAGTGGCCACATGCCAGTGATCATCGCAAAAAGTAATTGACCAACACCTTTAATGTCTTGCGCTACACCATCAGTTGAGTCTGGACCCAATAACGCTGAGTCAACGCCAAAGCCGGTAAGTCGCACTTCTTGACCAGGCGAGAAAATTACATTGTGTGGACGTAGTCGTTGGTGGTGAACGTTCAATGAATGTGAATGCATCAAAGTGTTGGTAATGATTCCAAGTTGCCGCAACGCCTGATCGACGGGCAAAACTTCGCCACGTCTAACAAGTAAGCGATCTAGGGTCTCGCCGTCTAGCCACTCAGTAACAATTCCAACAAAACGATCTTGTGAATCGTTGTTATCTCCGTTAGAAATTTTTCCATCAGGAACTACATCCAAAATCGAAACCACGTCACGACGATCATTAACTGCAGCTTGTTGACACTCTTGCAATAACTTAACGCTGCGCAGATCTGAAGTAGGTAAAAGAATCAAAGTAACCCAGCGCTTTAGCGACTTGTCCATCGCACGCCAGATTGGTGAACTTAACGAACTGGAAATCTGAACATCGAGTGCGTAGCGACCATCAAAGATTCGGTCGTTTGAGCCACTCATACTTGCAGTTTAGTTGTTTATTTGCGTCGCACTAACGCCAGGACTGCTGAGACTTCCGATATGCGCAAGACTTTTGCCAGCCCAAGATAAAGCAGCGAAAATGAACCAGCAAAAATTCCGATTGCTAAACCAAGTCGAAGTGCCGAGAGCCCCGGCTCATTTGTAATCGTCAACCGAACCAATGCATATGCAACAAGCGCCGAGACCAAGCTGGCAGCAACGACTCGAACCATCAGCCTTAAGTGACCATTCCCTCTGATTTCTGGCACTCGTTTGCCAACCCGGTGCCAAGTAAGAGCACAGGTGATCACGTAAGAAACCGAGTAACCCAGTGCCAGACCCGCGACCTGAAGCCCTTCTGGCAAAAGGCTAAACAAGGTAAATCCAATGATTATGTGGAGTGCATTAAATCCAAGATTGATCATGAAGGGAGTCTTGGTGTTCTCCTGAGCGTAATAACTGCGGAGCAAAACATAGAACAACGAGAAAGCAGGTAGACCTATGGCAAACATGGATGCAACTGCACCTAGAGCCGCACCTTGTTCAGCTGAAGAGGCGCCGTAACCATATAGCAGCGCTCCAATCCAGGGACCGGCTGCTAACAAAAAGACAGCACTAGGAACTATGAGCGCAGTTACCAAACGCAACGAAGCGGACAACTCACCACCGAACGCAGCCAGATCTTTATCGTGCGCTTGTCTACTCAACCTAGGAAGCAGCGCAGTAATAACTGAAACCGTAATGATTGAGTGCGGCAACATCATCATGAGTTGCCCTTTTTGATATGAGGTAAAGCCAACTGCAGCAGCACTCGGATCACCAGCTACCAAAACATTTGCCATCGTGGTCAAGTTTGAAACCATCAAGAACGTTATTTGGTTCACTAAGACAAAGCCAATAGTCCACTTTGCAAGATTGCCAACTTTGCCGTTACCAACATTCTTGAATTTAAAGTTCGGTCGGAAGCTGTAGCCAGCTTTGCGAAGTGCTGGAACCAAAATCAAAGCCTGTGCCATCACACCAAGAGTTGTGCCAAACCCAAGCAAATTAATTTGCGCAGCAGTTACTGAGCTTGCAGTTGGCACTTCAGACATCAATGAGATAAAAATTGCAGCCGTTGCAATCACGATTACATTGTTCACAATTGGTGCATACATAGGCAGCGAAAATGAATTCCGAGAATTCAAAATCTGTGAAGCCAAGGTGTAGATGCCATAGAAGAAAATCTGAGGCAGGCACCAGCGAGCAAACATAGTTGCAACATCAAACTCTTCTGGAGTCCAAAGTCGAGTTGCATATAGATGAACAATTAAGCCAGCAATCAGGACCGTGAGAATTACAATCGCAAGCAGAACTAAACCAACAAGCGTCAACAACTGATCAGTGAATTGTTTTCCTTGATCTTCATCATCTTCCATGTGACGAACCAACGCCGGAATAAACACTGCGTTGATGGCGCCGCCAGCAATCAGAATGTAAATAATGTTAGGAATGCTGTTTGCGACGGAATATGTATCAGAGAAAATTCCGGTACCGATCGCAGCAACTAAGGCAATGTCTCGAAAAACACCCGTGATACGGCTAGCAAGTGTGCCAGCAGCCATCCCAGAAGTTTGTCCGATAAATGATGACACTGTCTTCTCAAACCACCTGTTCGTGAACTAATGTGCCGAAGGATCTGATGAACGCTTTTCTTTTCTTCGCTTAACAAAGTTACTTAGAGCCAACAGAACGAGCAATCCAAAGGCTCCCCACACCAGAGTACGGGCGAATTGACTGTAAGCAGCTGAAGAGATTTGGATATTTTCTACCTCACCAAAACGTTCCCCATTTGGCGCAATCAATTGTGCTTGGACATCAACGACACCAGCACCAACCAATGTAATAGCAACGGGAACGGTAATTCGTTGACCTCGATCTACCTGAATAACACCAGTGGGTTCAGCCGAAAAGCGAGACGTGGCAGTACTTGTTAGATCGATGCTCACAGAAACTGCACGGTCACTTTCATTCACAATCGTGATTGGAATTTCTGAACTCTCTTCCGGAGTTGTGATTCTGCCCGAGGCTTGAATGCTTACCGCGCCTAGGTATTCATTGAGTAACGCAATGTTTTCAGTTAAGTATTCAGTTGCACGCGCATTGCTTGGCCAAAGATCGGAGTATCCCAAAATTCGGGCCGCAGTAAACCCAGCCGCCAATTCCTGATCATCGTAAAGAGCCGAGACGCTTTCGGTATTGACCTTTAGGTTTTGTGCTTGCCTAAGCAATGCTCGACTAAAGTCACGGGGATCTGCGGACTTTGATGCAACGTAGTTGTTAGATGGTTCAGTCGCAGCTACAAGATCAAGAGTGGTCAACTGCATCCAGCTGTGATCACTGAGAACAGAAACTAAAGCTGAAAGTCTTTCATTGGATAACTTCCATTTAGTTGGCGCGAGCACAATCACGCTACGTGAGTTTTGCGGAGACTCTGCAGTCATCATGCCGATCTCACTTTTGATGCAGGTTACTGCTCGAAAGAAATTCGCATCGTCCTTGTCCGCAGAAGTAAGGCAACTTGAAGCACCTAGGTCATGAACCAGAACCGGGTTAGAAGCTGAAGTTGTAACTGCTGCAGTGGTTTCACGTTCGTTGCCGCGCAAGAACTCATTGGAAACGATAGAACGTATGCCTTGCTGATTAAGCAGCGAAACTGTTTGGCGATCTGCAATTCCCTTGGCAGGCGCGTAAAAGATTTGGCGATCACCGGAAAGCTGACGAGTTTGGTTTATTGCATCAGCTAAGTCATCTTGTTGGTTTGCGCGAACTAGGGCAGTTAAATCGGTGTGACCAAAAGGCAACATTGCGGTTGTTGGAGACAGCCCAGAGATTGCGGTTCGCAACTTCTCAGGAGAATCCGAATCAGTATCTAGTTCAAGTTGATCAATCCAAGGAAGCAGAGCGGAATCTTGTAGCCAAGAAACTTTGGATGGATCTTGATTCAAAATCAAGTTAGTCAATCGCTTGGCTTCAGACAGATCTTTTTTGCGATCTGTAACCTCATCATTTGCTAGATGTGTGTTCAAAGTTGTTAAAGGAATTACCAAAGCCACATTTGTTGGCTTTATATCAGAATTGAAAAACCATGGTGTGGTTATAACGGTTGCTTCGCTTGCCGCGGGCAAGTCAGGCTGGACTCCAAATCCATAAACCCCAGAAGCTGTTTCGCCCAAGATTTCCTCACCACGAAATGTGATTTGCCAATTCTTGGTGACCCCTGGTGCGATGTTTCGCAATACTGCGGAAGTATCAGAAGGTATCAAGCTGTTTGCACTAGTTGGATCAGAAATCAACTCGGCAAGTTCGCCTCGCGTTTTAATCGCAGGCGTTGAAACTAAATTCAATTCCAGTTTGGAAATTGCCTGGCTAGATGTGTTGGTAAAAGTTCCACGCAAGAAAACGACATGGTTGTTGCTAAGGGTTCCGCCTGAATCGGCGACCGCTGAAATGTTCATACCCGTGATGTTTACGGTGTCGCCTTCAGCAGCTTGGGATGGAGAGATCGGTAGAGCCAGGAGTCCAAAGCTGAGTGCTGCAACTGCCAGCACTGACGTGGAGCGGGAGTATCCAAGTTGAGCCCGCCTTATCTTTGGCGAGTATTTGAATACTTGAAGACGGCTCACTGACTAAGAATACCTACAAATATTGGACTTTTCGTAATTACATCTAGGCTAGGTCAAGTTATGAACAACTCATCGCCACAGGCAATCGCAACCGGAGCAGTTACTTCTGCTCTGAGTCAGATGCCTGATGTGATGGAACTAGCTCAACTGTTTGAAACCGCAGGATATGAGTTTGCCATCGTCGGTGGCCCTGTTCGTGATTTGATTCTAAGTCGCGAGATTCATGATTTGGATTTCACTACAAATGCGCTTCCCGAACAAATTCTTGAATTGATTACACCTTGGGCTGACACGGTTTGGGATATAGGAATTGCATTTGGCACTGTTGGTGCGCGCCGTAAAGATTTTCAAGTAGAAATTACAACTTACCGTTCGGAAATTTACAACGATGAAAGTCGTAAACCAGAAGTAACTTTTGGAACTTCACTTGATGATGACTTGATACGTCGCGACTTCACAATTAATGCAATGGCAGTTAGATTGCCTGAACTTACATTTGTTGATCCGTTTGGTGGTGTTGATGACTTAAGTAAAAGAGTTATTCGCACACCGCGCGCACCTGAACTTTCGTTTTCAGATGATCCACTGCGAATGATGCGTGCTGCTCGTTTTGCTAGCCAGTTAGGTTTTACTCCAGTTGTTGATGTTCTCTTGGCTGCAACTGAAATGTCGGATCGAATAAAGATTGTTTCGGCAGAAAGAGTCAGAGACGAATTCAGTAAGTTGATCATGGGATCGCATCCAACACTTGGCCTGGAAATTCTTGAAGGTACAAAACTTGCCGAGCATGTGATTCCAGAATTACCAGCGCTGCAACTTGAAATTGATGAACATCATAAACACAAAGATGTTTATGAACACAGTTTGATAGTTCTGCAACAGGCAATTGATTTGGAAACCAAACATGAACCAAATTGCGAACCGGATCTTGTGCTTCGGCTAGCTGCGCTATTGCACGATATCGGTAAACCTAAAACTCGCCGATTTGAATCAGGTGGCGGTGTTAGTTTTCATCATCATGAAGTAGTTGGAGCAAAGATTGCTCGTAAGCGCTTAACAGCAATGAGATACCCAGGCGACGTGATTGATTCAGTCTGCAAGCTAACTGAACTTCATCTACGGTTTCACGGATATGGCCAAGGACAATGGACAGATTCGGCAGTTCGCAGGTATGTAAGAGATGCTGGCGATGAACTAGTTCGTTTGCACAAGTTAACTCGTGCTGACTGCACAACAAGAAATCCACGACGAGCCGCAATCTTGGCTGCAACATATGACGACCTTGAAGAGCGAATCGCAGC
>JBIIZV010000038.1:0-7748 GCA_044346095.1 Candidatus Nanopelagicales bacterium | reverse complement strand
TATTGCGTTGGCACAGTTGGTTCGCCCAGGCTGCCCAGTTGTGTTTGGTTCATTCCTTTCAAACATTGACATGCAGTCCGGTTCTCCAATGTTTGGAACTCCAGAATCAGCAATGGGTCTGCTTTGCACTGGCCAGATTGCCCGTCACTTTAACTTGCCATTCCGTGGTGGTGGCGGACTAAATGCTGCCCAGACTGTTGATGCACAGGCGGGTTACCAAACCTTGATGACAATGCACGCAACATTCTTGGCTGGCACAAACTTCGTAATGCACGCAGCTGGTTGGCTGGAAGGTGGCCTAGTTGCCTCGTATGAAAAGTTTGTAATGGATGTTGAAATCTTGCAGGCAATGAAGGCTGAGTTCACACCATTTGAAATTGATGAGGCTTCACTTGCTTATGAAGCGCACGAAGAGTCAGGTCATGGTGGTCACTTCCTCGGAACCCAGCACACCATGGAACGTTTCCGCGACTGCTTCTATCGTCCATTCTTGTCATCAGCAGATAATTTCGATCGCTGGTCACGCAACGGCTCAAAGACCACAGATGTACGTGCAAACGAATTGGCACACAAAATGATCGATGAGTACGAACCTCCAGCAATGGATTCCGCAATCAAAGAAGAACTTGACGAATGGGTCGACAAGCGCAAGAAGGAGTTACTAGCATGAAATCAGATATCGATATTGCTCGGGCAGCTACGACTGAACCTATTGTTTCGGTTGCAGCAAAAATCGGTATTCCAGCGGATGCAGTTCTGAACTATGGTCCAACAAAGGCCAAGATCAACATGGACTTCATTTCTTCGCTGAAATCAAAGCCAAACGGCAAGCTAATCCTTGTTACCGCAATGACTCCTACGCCTGCCGGTGAAGGTAAAACGACTACAACTGTTGGTCTTGGCGATGGCCTAAATGCCATTGGCAAGAAGGCAATTGTTTGTCTGCGCGAACCATCCCTTGGTCCATGCTTTGGCATGAAGGGTGGCGCTGCAGGTGGCGGTTTTGCTCAGGTAGTTCCAATGGAAGATATCAACCTTCATTTCACTGGCGACTTCCATGCCATTGGCGCAGCACATAACTTGCTTTCAGCAATGCTCGACAACCACATCTATTGGGGTAACGAACTAGGTATCGACGTACGTCGTATCGCTTGGAAGCGCGTTATCGATATGAATGATCGCGCCTTGCGTGAAATCACTGCTGCACTAGGTGGACCTGGAAATGGTTACCCACGTGAAGCTGGATTCGACATCACAGTAGCAAGCGAAGTTATGGCGATTCTTTGTCTTGCAATGGACCTAGAAGATCTAGAGCGTCGCCTAGGCAACATTGTTGTTGGTTACACCCGTGACAAGGTTGCTGTAACTGCAGCTCAGCTAAATGCAAATGGAGCAATGACCGTTCTTCTTAAAGATGCACTGATGCCTAACTTGGTTCAGACGCTTGAGAACAACCCAGCATTTGTACACGGTGGACCGTTCGCGAACATTGCTCACGGTTGCAACACCGTATTGGCAACTGACACTGCCCTAAAGCTTGGTGACTATGTAGTTACTGAAGCTGGATTCGGTGCAGACCTTGGTGCTGAGAAGTTCTTTGACATTAAGTGTCGCAAGGCAAAACTTGAGCCAGCTGCTGCAGTTATCGTTGCAACAGTTCGTGCACTAAAGATGCATGGTGGCGTTGCCAAGGATGATCTTGGTAAAGAAAATGTCGCTGCAGTTGAAGCCGGACTAGCGAACCTAGGTCGTCACATCCGAAACGTTCAAAAGTTTGGTGTCCCAGTTATTGTTGGAGTTAACAACTTCACAACTGATACCGATGCTGAATTTGCTGCAGTGCAAAAGTACTGCGCTGAAATGGGCGTTGACGCTATTCGTTGCACTCACTGGGCCGAAGGCAGCAAGGGCACGACTGAACTTGCTAAGAAGGTTGTTGAACTTGCCGAAAGTGGTGCTGCTTCTTTCAAGCCGCTTTATCCAGACAACATGTCGCTTTGGGACAAGGTCTCAACAATCGCAACTGAAATCTACGATGCAGCTGAGGTTGTAGCTGATAAGAGCGTTAAGGATCAGTTCAAAGTATTTGAGGATGCAGGCTACGGTCACTTCCCTATCTGCATGGCTAAGACTCAGTACTCGTTCTCAACTGACGCAGCAGCAAAGGGTGCGCCATCCGGCCACACCGTTGCGATTCGGGAGATCCGCTTAAGTGCTGGCGCTGAGTTCATTGTTGTTGTCACCGGCGACATCATGACAATGCCAGGACTTCCAAAGGTTCCAGCCGCAAACACCATCAAGCTCGAGAATGGCGAAGTCGTCGGTTTGTTCTAACAAATTTATAAAACGCCTGACAAGTGTTGCCCATGACGCATAATGTTGCGCCATGGGCAACACTCATTTGGTGGAAGGTAGTTCCGTCCAATCTGTAGACCGAGCCTTAACGATCCTGGAAATCCTTGCTCAACGCGGTGAATCTGGCGTTACTGAAATTGCCGCAGATCTAGGTGTTCACAAATCCACAGCCTCACGTTTAATGACTGCACTGCTTAACCGTGGTTTAGTTGATCAAGTCTCCGATCGCGGTCGTTACCGTTTAGGGCTTGGTTTAGTTCGATTAGCCGGTTCAGTAACTAGCTCTCTTGACGCAGTTTCGGGATCTCGGGCAGTAACGAAGGCGTTAGCTGCAGAAGTTGGTGAGACCGTAAACATCGCAGTGCTTGATAACAACAGAGTGCTATACGTTGATCAAGTGATCGGCCCATCTAAAGTGTCAATGCGAAGCTGGCTTGGACAAAGCGTCCCTACTCATTGCACCGCTAGCGGCAAAGCACTGACCGCGTGGCTGGAAACCTCAGAACGAATTGCAGCTCGAC
The DNA here is from genome assembly GCA_044346095.1 of Candidatus Nanopelagicales bacterium. Classification (GTDB taxonomy): domain Bacteria; phylum Actinomycetota; class Actinomycetes; order S36-B12; family UBA5976; genus UBA5976. Next base: position 4,872 of record JBIIZV010000038.1, on the reverse strand, counting down.
CAGACTCTTGGGAGAAACTAGCCCAAAACACTATTACGTCAGGGGCTGCGCTCGAAAAAGAACTTGAGCGAGTGCGAAATCTAGGTTACGCAGTAGCCAATCAAGAGATGGAAACGGACTTTATGGCAGTGGCCGCACCTATCCGAGATGAGCACGGTGAAGTAACTGCTGCGCTGGTTATTTCTGGACCAGCGAGCCGAATTAAGCCTGAGGATTTTGAGTCATTAGGCCACATTGTGAAACAGAGCGCATCCAAGCTTTCGGGCAATCCGAACTTCTGGCGAGAGTAAGGTTTTTACCTATGAAATACGAAAAAGTAACTGAGTTATTCATCAATGGAAAACGTCAGGGTAGCTCCTCTGGTGAAATCCGAAATGTTTTGCATCCTGCGGATGGACACTTAGTTGCCACATTCCATGAAGGCGGTGCGGCTGACACTGTTTCAGCAATTGGCGCGGCGCGAAATACTTTTGATGGCACGCACTGGCCGTCCTTTAGTGGCGAACAACGTGGAAAAATACTGGAGCAAGTTGCCGAGATTCTTGAGCGCGATAAAGAGTTGTTTGCGCAAGCAGAGTCCGAGGACACTGCTAAGCGAATTGTTGAAGCCCGTTACGACATCGATGATGTGATTTCGGTTTTCCGATACTTTGCTAAGTTGGCAAGCAAGACACACGAGCGCGAAGTTGATCCAGGCCGCGAAAATGTTCGCAGCACCATGACAACTGAACCTATTGGTGTAGTTGCAATGATTACACCTTGGAACTATCCACTGCTTCAAGCTTCTTGGAAAATGGCTCCAGCTATTGCTACTGGCTGCACTTTTGTTATCAAGCCAAGTGAACTTACACCAACAACAACTTCGATGATGATGGATGTGTTTACCGAAGCAGGTCTGCCAGCCGGAGTTGCGAATCTAGTTCTCGGTGCTGGTGCTGTCGCAGGTGGTCCATTAAGTACTCATCCAGGTGTGGACATGGTTTCATTCACTGGAAGTTTGGCAACCGGCAAGCGTCTAATGATTAATTCTGCCGAGACTGTAAAGCGCGTAGCGCTTGAACTCGGTGGCAAGAATCCAAACATTATCTTTGCTGATGCTGATCTAGATGCTGCAATTGATAACGCACTAACTGCTGTCTTCTTGCACTCTGGCCAAGTATGTTCCGCAGGCGCACGACTATTGGTTGAAAAGAAAGTTCATGACCAGGTAGTTGACGAGATCGCACGTCGCGCCGAACTGATCCGTCTTGGTGGTGCATATGACGAAGATGCAGAAACCGGCGCACTGATTAGCTCCGCTCATCGCGACAAAGTAGAACGTTACGTAGCTGACGCGCTTGCTGAAGGTGCGGTACTTCGTGCTGGCGGAAAGCGTCCGGAAGGATCGCAGTTTGCAAATGGTTTCTTCTATCGCCCAACCGTTTTGGACAACTGCACAACCGAAATGACTTGTGTTCAAGATGAATCATTTGGGCCAATCTTGACCGTTGAAACTTTTGAGACTGAAGAAGAAGCGATCAAGCTTGGAAACGACACAATCTTTGGCCTTGCCGGGGCAGTATGGACCAACGATTCAGAGAAGGCGCAACGCATGGCACGCCGCCTCCGCCACGGAACTATATGGATTAACGATTACCATCCTTACGTTGCACAAGCAGAATGGGGTGGCTTCAAACAATCAGGTAACGGTCGTGAACTTGGCGAAGCCGGACTGGCGGAGTACCAAGAACACAAACACATTTGGCAAAATCTAGCTCCAGCATCATCGGAGTGGTTCACCCCAGCGAAAGGGCAAGTAAATGTCTAATAACTCGAGTGCAATCTCAGTTAATAACCTGTGGCAAGTCTTCGGTCCCAACCCAGAAAAGATTGTTGACAGTCCAGATGCCGCATTGCCACGTGCCGAACTACGCGAAAAGACCGGCAATACTGCCGCTGTTCGTGACGTTTCATTCGATGTAGCTCCCGGCGAAGTATTCGTAGTTATGGGTCTGTCGGGTTCAGGTAAATCGACCCTGGTTCGCTGTTTAACCAGATTGATTGAACCAACTTCGGGAAGCGTTGTCTTAAACGGTGAAGACATCATGAAAGCAAATGATGCCCGACTCCGTGAATTGCGCCGTACTAAGTTTTCGATGGTATTCCAGAACTTTGGTCTATTGCCGCATCGCAAGGTAATTGACAACATTGCATTTGCGCTTGAAGTTAACGGCGTAAGTAAGGAAAAGCGTCACGCTCGCGCGAACGAAGTTATTGAACTTGTAGGACTCCAAGGCTTTGCGTATGCATATCCAGAACAACTATCCGGTGGTATGCAGCAACGCGTTGGCCTTGCTCGCGCTCTTGCAGTTGATCCTGAAGTTATGTTCTTAGATGAACCATTCTCGGCACTTGATCCACTGATACGCCGCGACATGCAGACTGAAGTTATTCGTCTTCATGAAGAATTAGGTAAGACCATGGTTTTCATTACCCATGACTTATCTGAAGCTTTGAAGCTCGGTGATCGCATCGCAATCATGCGTGATGGTGCTGTTGTGCAAATGGGAACGGCTGAAGAACTTATTGCAAATCCAGCCGATGCATACGTTGAGGATTTCACTCGCGATGTTCCTAAGTCTCACGTACTTACAGTTCGTACCATTGCGCGACCATTGGCTGATACTGAAACCGCAACTGGACGCACAATTCCAGCTGAAACCGTTATTCGCGATGCGACCGCTGCTGTGCTTGATGCCAACGGTCCAGTTGCGGTTGTCTCAAACGGAAACGTAATTGGTTACATAAAATCTCGTGACATCTTGCAGGTCGTTGCAGGTGGTTCGCCGGCATGAGCGTTCGGACTGAACAAGCAATAAAGATTGCGCCTAAATCAATTAGGCGTAGCTGGCTAATTGGTGGCCTGTTCTTTGTTTGGTTTGCCCTCGCTCAAATCTTTCAGGGTAAGGCGACTCTGGAATTAGCAGTTCCAGAGAATTCCACCTTTACTGCTTGGGCTGGTGAAGTTGCAGACTCGATTAGAGATAACCGAACTGATGGGGTTGCCTTCAAGTACTTCTTTAATCCAATCCGCGAATTTGTTGATGGCTTTGTAACCATAATTCGAGAATTCATTGCAATTCCAAATGGAAACTCAAGCATTCCAGTTCTTGGATGGCTCGGCGTTATTGCAGTAATTGGATTTGTGGTTTTTGCGGTCTCTAATGCTCGCATGGCTTTTGCTGCGATGGCTCTAACTTTCGCTTGTGGCGCTCTTGGTTTGTGGACCGAGTCAATGGACACACTTGCAATGACATTTGCTGCCGTGATCCTCTCGCTAGCAATCGGAATTCCAATTGGAATTTGGGCAGGGCTTTCAGATCGAGTACTAAAGGCTGTTACGCCAATTCTTGACTTGGCTCAAATCTTGCCAACTTTGGTTTACTTGGCTCCCCTGGCACTCTTCTTTTTGATTGGTCCAGCCTCAGCCACAATCGCAACCATGGTTTACAGCATTCCAATTGCGGTTCGCTTAACTGCATTTGGAATTCGCGGAGTTCCCACCAGCCCAGTAGAGGCCGGTACATCTATGGGGACAACTAAAAGACAGTTGCTACAAAAGATTCAGCTCCCAATGTCGTCACGCACAATCATCATGGGTGTTAATCAAACGGTTATGGCTGCGCTTTCCTTTGTTGTTATTGCTGCTTTGATTGGTGCGCCTGGACTTGGTAAGCCAGTTATCGATGCATTGATTATTCGAAATGTCGGTGAAGGTTTTGTTGCCGGTATTGCGGTTGTGTTAATCGCGATCATGTTAGATCGCAGTACTTCTGCGGCCATAACTAAGAAAGATACTTTCGTTCCACCATCAGAAGCAGATCGTAAGCGCAGACGTATCGCACTAATAATTGCTGGCGTTGTTTCAATTGTTGGCATTATTCTTTCTCGCCAACTAGCTTGGGCAGCATTCTTTCCGAAGCAGATTGACATCAGTGTTCAAGTTGCGGATGCTTCTGATGCAGCGGTTACGTGGGTGACCGAGAATATGGAACTGCTAACTGCAGGACTAAGTAAAGCGGTCACAGTTGGAGTTCTTAATCCACTCGAAAGCGTGTTGGCTAACTCACCTTGGTACTTAACGATTGCCATGATTTCTCTGCTCTCGCTAATTCTTGGTGGAATTAGATCTGCGATTGTTTCTGCAACCTTGTTGATTGCAGTTGTTGCAACTGGACTTTGGTACGACACCATGATCACTTTTACTCAAACCATCGTGGCAACTTTATTAACCATGATTGTTGGAGTTGTGCTTGGCGTTTGGATTGGTAGAAGTGCTCGAGCTGAACGAGCCTTGCGCCCGATCCTTGATGCTGGGCAAACCCTGCCTGCTTTCGTGTACCTAATTCCAATGCTTGGATTCTTTGGCCCATCACGATTTACTGCAATCGCAACAGGCATTGTTTACTCAATCCCAATTGTGGTGAAAATCGTAGGTCAGGGCATTCGAGAAGTGCCAGTAAACATGGTGGAAGCGGCAACTTCAACAGGTTCCACCAAGTGGCAACTGATAACGAAAGTACAACTTCCAGCAGCAAAGAAGTCCTTACTGCTGGCAACTAATCAAGGATTGATATTTGTACTAGCAGTTGTGGTTATTGGTGGCTTTGTCGGCGCCGGCGGCCTTGGCTACTTAGTGCTACTCGGGGCCTCAAAGCCCGAACTGCAAGGTAAAGGCCTGGTTGCAGGCTTCTGTATCTTGTTGCTCGGCGTGATGATTGACCGAATCGCGCAGTACATGGTGGCCCGAAATTCGGCCCCAAAGCACTAGATTTCAAACTAACAAACGTTGGTTTGAAGGACTGTCGCAAGATGGTTCATTTCCTAGCGAGG
>JBIIZV010000037.1:0-7762 GCA_044346095.1 Candidatus Nanopelagicales bacterium | reverse complement strand
GAAGCCGAGCTTATGAAGGGCTCAGCTGCGTTACAAAAGTTTTTCCTTTACTTTGGTAAATGGTTTAAGGCTGAAGCTCCAATTAAAGATGGATTCATCGAGCCAATCACCCAGGCAGAAATTGATGCGCAACCTAATTTGGCACCTGAAGTTATGCGCAAGAATTGCCTAGTTGGCACACCCGATGAAGTTATTGCCCGTCTTAAGTCTTATGAAGAGATGGGTTACACCCAGTTCAGTATTTGGCTAGATAGCGCAATGTCCTACGAAGAAAAACGTGACAGCCTAAAGTTGTTTATCGACGAAGTTATGCCTGCTTTCTCGTAAGAGATTTCAGGTTCACTCACCAGGAGTTTTCATGGCATTGGAAAGTTTCCAGCAGTTCATTAACGGCAAGTTCGAGTCAGCGAACGAAACTTTTGAAAGCATCGACCCAGCTACTGGTGTCACCTGGGCAACTATGCCAAAGGCAACTGAATCAGATGTTGATCGAGCAGTTCAAGCTGCGCACACTGCATTTACTTCCGGAGTTTGGCCAACGCTTAATGCCAGTGCTCGCGGAAAACTTCTTTACAAACTTGCCGACTTAATGGCAGCCGATGCTGATGTATTGGCTGAACTTGAAACTAAAGACACTGGAAAGATTCGCCGTGAAACCAGAGCGGTGATCTTGTACATTTCCGAGTACTACAGGTACTTCGCCGGCTTAGCCGACAAACTCCAAGGTGCTCACTTCGATGTTGATAAGCCCGACATGGAGGCGTACACCCGACGCGAACCAATTGGTGTTGTTGCAGCAATTGTTCCGTGGAACTCCCAAATGTTTTTGTCCGCAGTTAAGTTAGCGCCAGCCCTAGCTGCTGGTTGCACAGTCGTGCTTAAGGCTTCCGAAGATGGACCGGCTCCCCTACTTAGATTTGCAAAGTTAATTGACCAAGCCGGTTTTCCACCAGGAGTCGTGAACATCATCACTGGCATGGGTGATTCCTGTGGCAAGGCGCTAACAAGTCATCCCCTGGTAGATCGCATCGCATTTACCGGTGGCCCAACTACCGCCAAGCAAATCGTTACCAACTCGGCAAACAACTTGGCTGCAGTTTCATTGGAGCTCGGTGGCAAGTCACCTGTGCTGGTATTCGAAGATGCTGACCTAGAAAGTGCTGCCAACGCTATTGTTTCTGGAATCTTTGCAGCCACTGGTCAAAGTTGCGTAGCAGGTTCTCGCCTTTTGGTTCACTCGAGTGTTCACGCTGAACTTATGGACATCTTGGTGGCTAAGGCAAAGCGCATCAAGATTGGTGATCCGCAAAATCTGGAAACCGAAATGGGTCCACTTGCAACTAAGCGTCAACTTATTCACGTCCAAGATGTTGTAGATCGCAGCGTTGCTGCTGGCGCGAAACTAATTACTGGCGGCAAGATCCCAACCGGATTTGAAGCTGGCTACTACTACGAGCCAACTATCTTGGATTGTGCTGAACCAGTTGTTGCCTGCGTTCAAGAAGAAATCTTTGGGCCAGTACTAAGTGTTTTGCAGTTTGAAACTGACGTGCAAGCTTTAGCGATTGCAAATGACAGTGAATACGGATTGGCTTCTGGTGTATTCACAAAGGACATTGGTAGGGCTCACAGATTTGTTCGCTCACTACGAGCTGGAATTGTTTGGGTCAATACCTACCGAATGATTTCGCCAATGGTGCCATTTGGTGGCTACGGCCAAAGTGGAACTGGGCGTGAAGCGGGTGCCGAATCTATTTTGGATTACACCCGAACTAAGTCAGTTTGGATCAATACCAGCGAAGCGCCGATCAGCGATCCATTCATAATGCGCTAACTGACTACAGAAAAAGCCTTCGAATCCTGAAAGATGACACTGCCATCTTCAGCTGAGAAATCGGAAACCGTAAGAACATAGTTTCCAGGAGCTAGGTCACCTAAGTCGATAGTCCAATTGGATCTATCTGGGCACGCTAATTCTGCGGTGGTGGCACCCGAGCTAACAGCATCGCCCCCTTGCGTTAACTCCCAGGCGACATTTGCTTCAAACGTGCAGGCGGAGCCTGCGATTAAAACTGGATTTGAAACATCGCTTCGATCTAGCAAGTCAATCCAAACGCTAGCCAAAACATCAAAGCCTGCGGCTGGGATGAAATCTTGTGAAAAATCCACGTGACCGGCAAGTGAGTCTGAAACTACGCCATCAACCGTAAATTTAACTGAAGTAATCGTTGGATCATTTTCAATTAATGTCCAGACAATTTGATCAATCGCTCGCTGTTCGGATTCAGCGCCAAACGAGATTCGATCAAGCGTTAGATCAACAGTTGCAACTCCATCAACCGTAGTAACGCTGTTTACCTTAGTTCCGTTATTCCACAGTGTGCGGTGATCACCATCAAATGGTGGGAGCTGGCCATCAACAAGCATTACTAGTGAATTCAATCCTTTGTCATCGCCCAATTCGTTTTCGGCTTTGCTTACCTGGTGCACTTCCCGGATTAGTCGAAACCCTCGAGCCGTCTCACTTACAAAGTAAAAGGAATAATCCTGAAGTTTTTCAGTCGCTGGTGTCGCAGATTCACTCACAGCGCCTGACGCTGTCGGATTTGAAGGAGCAGAGTCTTGTGTGCTGGCCCCACAGCCAGCAAGTACCAGGCTTGCAAAGAGTGCGAAAGCTGCTGGTTTCGCAATTGCGCGGTCGCCTATTCGCTTTGATTTAGTTGAATCCATGATGATCTAAGCCTAACTTGCATCAAATTGGCACTAGAACTGCTCTGAAATACACTTCAGGGTAGGCGAACCCGCGCCACCCAAGACTTGGAAACTCATGGCTGAATTAGTTTTCTTCACTGGCACTATGGACTGTGGTAAATCCACTCTTGCTGCCCAAGTGAACTACACCCATGCCAGCCGAGGACGACGCGGCTTGGTTTTCACGCGTAATGATCGCGCAGGAGCCGGTGTTCTATCTAGCCGCTTGGGACTTGAAGTGGCTGCGGTAGAAGTCACAGACCAGACAGATTTCTTTGCGTTAGCTCTTGCCGAAAACACAAAAGAAAATCCAATGGATTACTTCATTTGTGACGAAGCTCAGTTCTACACCCGTGATCAAATAAATCAGCTAGCCCATGTAGTGGACGATCTTGACATAGACGTATTTGCATTTGGTATTGCAAGTGACTTTAGAACTGAACTTTTCCCTGGCTCGGCGCGACTATTTGAACTTGCGGATCGAATTCAAATCCTGCAGGTTGAAGCACTTTGCTGGTGTGGCCGACGCGGCACACACAATGCGCGAACCCTCGATGGCGTAATGGTTACTGAAGGTGAGCAAGTTGCCGTTGGTGACACTGCTAGTACATCAGGTGTTGTCAGTTACGAAGTTTTGTGCCGGCGCCATCACATGGCAGCCATGCCAATCAATCACTTAACAGATTAGTTTTTTCGGGAGCGAGAAAGCAGCCCGATTAATCCAGCTCCAGCTGATACGACCGCAACAACGCGATCGATTCGCAGTTCACCATCTTTATCTAAAAAGAAAGCACCGACAGATCCCAGGCTCTTTGCTGCCAAATTGGCTGGCTTCACATACTTTTCAAGTGAGGCAACGTTTGAGGTGATATTCAGGCAGGTGGCTTCAATTTCCGCAGCAATCACATCGGCGGTGCGCTTTTTGCCCATTCGGTGTGCTCCAGCCATGTTCATAGCCTATGAGTGAATAGCGGATTCACAGAATTCCACATTATGAGCCCAAACTCGACAGAATGTGCCTTTTGCCAGTTTTTGGGTTAACCTTATTGCAAAGAGTTCGCAATAAGGAGTTTTCATGCATATGCCAGATGGGTTAATTAATGCCCCAGTTTCAATAGGCGCAGGCGTTTTAGTGGCCGGTGCCGTGGCCGTGAGTCTTAAGAAGACAAAGGGTTCACTGGATAGTCAAACAGCTCCAATGGCTGGACTGGTTGCTGTTTTCATCTTTGCTGCTCAGATGATTAACTTCCCTGTTGCGGCAGGAACTAGCGGTCACTTAATGGGCGGCGCTTTAGCCGCAATTTTGGTAGGACCTTGGGTTGCCGTCCTCGTTATGACGGTTGTTGTAAGTATTCAAGCGTTGGTTTTTGCTGATGGCGGATTATCTGCTCTTGGAATAAACATCCTAAATATGGGCATTGTGACCGTCATTGTAGGCACATTAGTTTTTGCCGGACTTATGAAGTTACTTCCAAAAACCAAGCCCTCAATTGTTGGTGCATCAGCAATTGCCGCCTTTGTCTCTGTACCAGCCTCAGCGTTTGCGTTTGTGGTCGAGTATTACCTTGGCGGTAACGCAACTTACGATCCAATTACTGTTCTGGTTTCTGTCGTTGGCGTTCACTTATTAATTGGAATCGGCGAGGCCATAATTACTGCACTTACTATTGGCTCTATTTTGGCTACTCGTGCGGACTTAGTGCATGGTGCACGTAAATTCCTTCCAGCTCAAAAACTAGTAATTAATGAATCGGTGGTGGCATAACTATGTCAAGTAAGAAACTCGTTGTAATTGGGGTTTTAGTTTCGTTAGTGATTGCGGGATTCTTAAGTTTCTACGCATCTAGCCAGCCAGATGGACTTGAAAAAGTTAGTGCAGACCAGGGTTTAGATGTAACTGCAGTTGACTCCGCAAACTCAGATATTGTCTTGGCTGACTACGGAGTGGCTGGCGTTGAAGACGATCGCACCTCGGCTTTCTTGGGTGGCGTAATTGGAGTTGCAATCACGGGCCTAGCTGGATTTGGTTTGTATATTTGGGTTAGAAATCCTCAAGCTACCGACATTAAGTGAGAGTTTCTTCCCAGCCCGTAATTCTTGAAACACATGACCTCCATGAACATGGTCATGGAGTTGGTGACCACCTATATGTACACCGACATTCCTTCATTCATGAATTGCCGGCTCAGGTAAAAACAGCTGCTGCCATAATTTTTATTTTTGTGGTGGTGCTTACGCCAGTTAAAGCGATGTGGGCATTTGGCATTTATCTTGTAATGATGTTTGCAGTAGTAAAAATTGCACAGTTACCATTCCCGCTGGTTTTGCGACGCATGTTAATTGAGGTGCCCTTTGTCTTATTTGCTGTTCTGATGCCATTCTTTGGGACGGAGCCACGAATTGAAGTGCTGTGGTTTTCGCTTTCTGAGGCAGGCTTGTGGGCAGCATTTGGCATTTTGGCCAAAGGAACCATCGGGGTTGTCACGTCAGTTACATTAGCTGCAACCACTCGAGCTAGGGACTTGCTCCAGGGCCTTGAATCCCTTGGGGTACCAGATCTGCTTGTTCAGATTGCGACCTTCATGCTTAGATACTCAGCCGTGATTGCGGATGACCTATCCCGAATGAAGGTGGCCCGTGAATCTCGTGGATTTAGCGCCACTGGTATTAAACATTGGAAAGTTCTCGCAAATTCTGCAGGCGCCCTTTTCATTCGCTCTTACGAGCGGGGCGAGCGAGTGCATCTTGCAATGCTTTCGCGTGGATACAACGGAACAATTATTGATTTGAATAAACCTGCAGTCCTGCGTCGCGATTGGCTGATTGCTATGGTTCTACCTGTGACCGCTGGCATATTTATGACAATTTCTTGGATTTCACTATGAACCAAGTCCCAAGCCTTGATATATCTGGACTGGCATATGCCTACCCAGACGGGCATCAAGCATTATTCGGAGTTAACTTAAACATCCTGCCCGGTGAGCACGTTGCGTTACTTGGGCCGAATGGCGCTGGCAAGACCACACTCGTGATGCATCTGAACGGTATCTTGAGCGCTGGACTTGGAACCGTAAATGTTGGCGGCATGGCCGTAGACACCTCAGACAAGGATTCATTACAGGAAATTCGTCGCCGAGTTGGCATCGTGTTTCAGGATCCCGATGATCAGCTATTTATGCCAACGGTTCGAGAAGATGTGGCATTTGGCCCAATCAACATGGGAGTTGCCGGTCCTGAACTTGAAGCTCAGGTAATGGAAGCCCTCCATTTAGTTGGCATGGCTGAATACGCCGATCGACCACCACATCACCTGTCATTTGGTCAGCGCCGTCGCGTTGCTGTCGCCACAGTGTTAGCTATGAAGCCTGAAATTCTGGTGCTTGATGAGCCAAGTTCGAACTTGGATCCAGCCAGTCGTCGAGAACTAGCGGACATCCTGCGGGGGCTGGATATCACGCTGCTTATGGTTACGCATGACCTGCCTTACGCTCTTGAGCTTTGTTCAAGGTCCGTAATCCTCTCGCAAGGAACGATCGTTGCAGACGGCAAAACCATTGATATCTTGTGCAATGAATCCTTAATGGCTGAAAATCGCCTTGAATTACCCTTTGGATTTGATCCAAAGAATTCCTTCGCCAAATAGTCCAAATGCAATACGGGCTCCGAACCCGATTATGAAAATTGAGTGAATTCCTGACACAATAGATCCCACGTGCGGGAGTGGCGGAATTGGCAGACGCACCAGATTTAGGATCTGGCGCCTTCGGGTGTGGGGGTTCAAGTCCCCCCTCCCGCACCATTATCAAGTCTTAAAGATCAATGCTTTGAAATAACTTCACTTATCTGATGCGCTAATTGATTAAGCGCTTTACCTCTATGGCTAATTGCATCTTTTTCTGCCGCACTCATTTGGGCAGTTGAAATCTCAAATCCTTTTGGCACAAAGATTGGGTCATAGCCAAATCCATTTTCACCAATCGGCGCCGTCAACAAACTTCCAGCCATTTCCCCAATTGAAATCAATTCTTTGCCATCTGGGAAAACAGCAACTGCGGCGCAAACAAATTGCGCCCCGCGCTTTTCCGATGCAACATCTTTAGTTTGTTCTAAAACCAAATCAAGATTTGCTTTATCTACGTTTTCAGTCGCGCCAGACCACCTTGCGGAAAGCACACCCGGGTTTCCGTCTAGCGCATCAACGCAAATGCCAGAATCATCTGCAATTGCTGCTAGCCCGGTGAACTTGGCTAGCGCACGAGCTTTAAGAAGGGCGTTGCCTTCAAATGTAGATTCGGTTTCCTCTACTTCAGGTGCACCTGGAAAGTCTGCAACTGTTAGTAGTTCGCAATCTAGGTCTAGCTCTTGAAGAATTCTTTTGAGCTCTTCTGCCTTATGAGAATTCCTGGTTGCTAAAACAAACTTCATTAAACCTACTTCTTAGGTAACGGCTGGGCCAAGGCTGCTTTTTGCTTCGAAGTTAGTTCAACACATCCGATAGTTGCTAAGTCCAAAAGTTCATGTAGCAAATTGCGATCAAATGGTTCGCGTTCTGCGGTGCCCTGCACTTCAATAAACGCGCCAGAACCAGTCATCACGATATTCATGTCAGTATCAGCGCGCACGTCATCGTCATAGTGCAGATCAAGACATGGCTTGCCATCAACGATGCCCACCGAAACGGCAGCCACTGAATCACGAAGTACAACGGCATCTTTACCAACTAGTCCAGAATTGCGAGCCCATTCAACAGCATCTGCAACGGCAACGTATGCCCCTGTGATTGCAGCGGTTCGAGTTCCACCGTCAGCTTGCAAAACATCGCAGTCGATCATGATGGTGTTTTCACCAAGTGATGACATGTCTAGAACTGAGCGCAAGCTGCGCCCGATTAAACGTGAGATCTCGTGAGTACGGCCGCCTAGTTTGCCCTTAACGCTTTCCCGATCGTTGCGGGTGTGAGTAGCTCTCGGCAGCATTGAATACTCAGCAGTTAACCAGCCTTCGCCGCTGC
>JBIIZV010000036.1:0-7939 GCA_044346095.1 Candidatus Nanopelagicales bacterium | reverse complement strand
AAGTAGGTATAACTCATGGCTCATAAAAAGGGTGCCTCCAGTACCAGAAACGGTCGCGATTCCAATGCACAGCGTTTGGGCGTAAAGCGTTTCGGTGGTCAGGTTGTTAACGCCGGAGAAATCATTGTTCGTCAGCGTGGCACACACTTTCACCCAGGTGAGAATGTTGGCCGTGGTGGAGATGACACACTTTTCGCACTAGCTGCTGGCGCTGTTCAGTTCGGTAGCCGTCGCGGTCGTCGTGTTATCAACATTGTCCCTGCGGAATAATTCCGCGGAATTTTTGTAGATTGGCGGGTCCGGTTCGGGCCCGCTTTTCTTTTGGAAAGGAGATTCAATGACATCGTTTATCGATCAAGTGACTCTCCATGTTCAAGGCGGCAATGGCGGACATGGTTGTGCTTCCGTTCACCGTGAGAAGTTCAAGCCACTTGGTGGACCTGATGGTGGCAATGGTGGCAATGGTGGCGACGTAGTTCTCGTTGTTGATCCATCTGTTACTACGCTTTTAGATTTTCACCGCAGCCCACATCGCAGTGCAGGCAATGGTAAGCCTGGACAAGGCGATCACCGCAATGGTGCATACGGTGAACATCTTGAATTGTCAGTTCCGGAAGGAACTGTTGTTTCACTTGCTGACGGCACTGTCTTGACAGACATGTTGGGCGTTGGCACACGTTACGTAATTGCAGCTGGTGGCCGTGGTGGTCTTGGCAACGCAGCACTGGCTTCAACTAAGCGCAAAGCCCCAGGTTTCGCTCTGCTTGGCGAAAAGGGTATTACTCGCGACGTCATTCTTGAACTTAAGACTGTCGCTGATGTTGGCCTAGTTGGATACCCAAGCGCTGGAAAATCTTCCTTGATCGCAGCTATGTCTGCAGCCCGACCAAAGATTGCTGACTATCCATTCACCACCTTGGAACCAAACCTTGGTGTGGTTCGCTCAGGCGAAATGATCTTCACAATGGCAGATGTTCCTGGACTTATTCCAGGTGCAAGTGAAGGCAAGGGTCTTGGACTTGAATTCCTTCGCCACATTGAGCGCTGCGCTGCGCTAGTTCACGTATTGGACTGCGCAACTCTAGAACCGAATCGCGATCCGTTAACGGATCTAGATGTAATTGAAAATGAACTAAAGCAATATGGCGGATTGGAAGATCGACCACGCGTAGTTGTACTGAACAAGATTGATATTCCAGAAGGCCGCGAACTAGCTGAGTTTGTGCTTCCTGATTTATATGAACGCGGTTATCAAGTTTTCTTAGTATCAGCGGTTAGCCATGAAGGCCTAAGGGAACTTGGATTCGCGCTAGCTGACATTGTTAAGGCCTCACGCGCTGAAGCAATCTTTGCGGCTGAGAATCGACCACGCGTTATCGTCACACCTAAGTCTGTTGATGACTCTGGATTTACAGTCACAGCTGAAAAGTCGGGAGCTGAAACTATTCGTTACCGCGTTGTTGGCGAACGACCAGAGCGCTGGATTCACCAAACTGATTTTGCAAACGATGAAGCTGTTGGGTACTTGGCAGATCGTTTGGCTAGAGCCGGTATTGAACTCGAATTAGCTAAAGCGGGCGCAGTAGCTGGAGACGAAGTTGTAATCGGTGAAGGCCCAAGCGCTGTGGTATTTGATTGGGCGCCAACCGCAGGAGACTTACATCAAGGTCCACGTGGTACCGATCAGCGGTTGTATGACAAGCGTCGCTTAAGCGCCGAAGAACGCCTTGCAATCCACAGAATTCGTCAATACGGAACAGGTGAGCCTGAAGAAGTTGTTGACCCACTTATCATCGAAGATTTTGATGGAGACCTAGATGACGGTCAAACGAACTGAGGTAACGACAGCCAGGCGCATTGTCGTCAAAGTTGGCTCGTCATCACTGACCACCAGATCAGGTGGCATCGATGTTGAGCGTGTGAATGCTTTGGTAAAAGTAATTGCGGAAAAGCGCTTATCTGGCACTCAAATAGTTTTGGTTTCAAGCGGCGCCATCGCCGCTGGACTAGCACCGCTGGGATTGAACTCCCGACCATCAGATGTTGCAACCCAACAGGCTGCAGCCAGTGTTGGACAATCACTTTTAGTTTCGCAGTACGCTGCAGCTTTCAGTAAATTCGAGATAACTGTAGGACAAGTGCTCTTAACTGCTGCAGATGTCCTGCGTAGAGCTAATTATCGAAATGCCCAGCGCGGGCTAAACCGATTACTGGAACTTGGAATTCTGCCAATCGTTAATGAGAATGACACAGTTGCTACCGATGAAATTAGATTTGGTGACAACGATCGATTAGCAGCATTAGTGGCTCAAGTTGTGCAGGCAGATGCTCTGATTCTGCTGTCTGACGTTCCAGGACTTTTCGATGGCCCACCGGAGCTACCTGGCAGCAAACTAATCTCACACGTTACAACTATGAATGATATTGCGGATGTACAAATTGGTGGCACAGGCTCAGCTGGTGTTGGACTCGGTGGAATGACAACGAAAGTAGAAGCTGCACGAATCGCAACTGCCGCTGGAATTCCAACCATCGTTACTTCTGCAGATCTGGCAGAGTCTGTGCTCGCCGGCTCTGACGTTGGAACCTTGTTCACTGCTGCCGAGTCAAAGATTCCAACTCGTTTACTCTGGCTGACTTACGCAACAACATCACAAGGTTCCATTGCTATTGATGATGGTGCCGTTACTGCAGTAGTAGAAAAACGACTTTCATTGTTACCAGCAGGCGTTACTTCGATTCAGGGAATGTTTTCTGCAGGTGATCCAGTTGATGTATGTGATCCGACTGGCAAGGTTCTTGCCCGAGGCATTGTGTCATTCGATTCAGATGAGCTACCAGGAATGATTGGAAAACGGACCGCTGATCTATTGCAGGAATTTGGCACTGGATTTGATCGGGAAATCATTCATCGAGATGACATGGTGGTCTTGTGATGAGTGCAGCGAAGACGGAAGTTAAAGGACTTGCCGAGGCAGCACGAGAAGCAGCCAGGTCATTGGCAAATTGCACTCGCGATCAAAAAGATGCCGCACTTAACTTGATGGCTCAAGCATTGCTCGAAAACTCTGCTGAAATTATTGCTGCAAATAAGTTAGACGTGCAATCAGCAATTGATGCGAAGGTAGATGCAGCGATTATCGATCGACTCACTTTGGATCAGAATCGAATCAAGTCGCTAGCCGATGGCTTAATCGACATTTCAAAACTTCCTGATCCTGTTGGTGAAACTATTCGAGAGTTTGATGTTCCATCTGGTCTGCACATCACACAGCGTCGTGTCCCATTTGGAGTAGTAGCTGTCATCTACGAAGCCCGACCTAATGTCACAGTAGATACCGCAGGACTGACGCTCAAGAGCGGAAACTGTGCATTGCTTCGAGGATCTGCATCAGCGAAAAATACGAATACAAAACTCGTGGAAGTTATGCGCGCAGCACTTTCTAAATCTGAGGTGCCAGTGGATGCAATTCAAATGGTTTCAGCTGAATCGCATGAGTCAGTTGCTGAATTGCTGCAAGCCAGGGGGCTAATTGATGTTGTGATTCCGCGTGGTGGCAGCGCCTTAATCGAGCGCGTCGTAACTGAATCCGTAGTTCCGGTGATTGAAACCGGTGTTGGCAACTGTCATGTTTACATCGATAAGTCAGCAGATTTTGCCAAGGCTATATCTATCGCGATCAATTCCAAAGTGCAGCGAGTAAGCGTTTGCAACGCAGCTGAAACCATACTTGTCCATAGCGAAATCGCTGGGGAGTTTGTTCCAGAGTTAATGAAAGCATTCAAGTCTGAAGGCGTCACTATTCATGGCGATGATTCAGTGGCTGATTACGCAGCGAAGGCTGGTGCCGCTTTCAAGCAGGCAACAGATTCAGACTGGTCAGATGAGTATTACTCACTAGACATAGCTGCAAAAGTCGTATCTGACATAGATGAAGCTCTAAGTCACATTCAAAAATGGTCCACGGGTCACACTGAAGCGATTGTGGCTACCGATGAGGCTGCAATTTCTAGATTTACTTCAGAGCTGGATTCAGCAGTTGTGATGGTTAATGCTTCAACGCGATTCACTGATGGTGGTGAATTTGGCTTTGGAGCCGAGATCGGCATTTCAACTCAGAAACTCCATGCTCGAGGTCCGATGGGACTGCAAGAGCTGACAACTTCAACTTATGTTGTTGTTGGTGACGGACACACTCGCCACTAGCTAGGTAAACGCCATTGCGGCGTTGTTTGGTGCCCACCCAGAGCTAACTCAGCAGTTATCTTGCCGATAGTTGGCACAAACTTAAATCCGTGACCTGAGCAAGGTGAGCAAATCGTGATTGGCCCACGCCGATCTAAAATGAAATCTTCCTCAGGAGTATTTGTGAACAAGCAAGTAGTTGCCTTTGCGGAATCTAAATCTAAGCCTGGAAACCAATGGGAAACGTATTGCTTCATTTCATCCAGATGCTTCTGACTTATCTCGAAATCTCGATTGTCAGGATCAATGGCTTCGCGATCACTCCAAGTGCCTACTTTGAATCCTTCACCAGGCGTATAGAGCCCATAGGCGCTCGCTTCCAGCGGTGAGCCACCACGACCGTTAGCACCATGGTGCAAGAAACTTGGCCACAAGGTTTCTGACTCTAAGCCGGTGATTGGCTGAAAGTGTGCGGGTTGACCAGCATCAACAATCAACTTGGGAAGATCTACAAGATGACCAACAAGCTTTTCTACCCAGCCACCAGCAGCAACAACTAGCGATGGAGTTCGCCAAGTTTGAGATTCAGTTTCAACGATTGCGAAATCGCCGTCGAGCTGAATTGAAAGCACGCGGGTATTCAAATGAACTTCGCCACCAAGTTCTTGGGTTCGCCGAATTAGTGTCGATACTGTCTTGTCTGCAAAGCAGCGACCACCATCGGGGCTATAGAGGACGTGGTCTTCAAAATTCATACCTGGCCAACGGCTGTGTGCTTCTGCTGCGTCCATGCGTTCGTAACTACGACCAAGTCGATCCAAGCTGATTGCAATCTCATCGATTGCTTCTTTGTAGCCATGATCAAGTTGGCCGTTCTGCTCGAGTAAGTGCTCGCCAGAATCTGCTTCTAATTCACGCCAATCAGGAAGTGCCATTGCCGCTAAGTCTGTGTAAAGGGGAGTGCGATATGAAAGCCGAAAGATTCGGGTCCCACCATGAGAGCTACCTTTATCGTGAGCAATCCCGAACTGCTCGATAAGAGCTACATTTTTACCCTGTAAGGCAAGTTGCCAAGCAGTAGCGCTACCCATTGCGCCAGCACCAATCACCACATGATCAATGTGCTCCAAGGCAATTACCCTTCTACTTCGGCGATTAGCACCACACTAGTTGCAAGTATTCTTGTAGGCATGAGGGTTGGCATATTGGGCGGGACTTTTGACCCAATACATATCGGGCATTTGATTGCAGCCAGCTCGGTTTACGAAGAGTTGAACCTAGATTCAGTTGTATTTGTGCCAGCTGGAGATCCCTGGCAAAAGCGTGATCGTGAACTCAGCACAGGCCAACAACGCTTAGAAATGGTGAGACTAGCGACCGAAGACGACGTTCGGTTTCAAGTCAGTGACATCGAGATCGTGCGCAGCGGACCAACCTACGCAATTGACACAGTGCGCGAGTGGAAGAAACTAAATCCCGCCGATGAACTCTTTTGGATTGTTGGGTCGGATGCGTTAAGTGGCATACCTAGTTGGCATGAGTGGGAAGCCTTCGTAAGCGAAGTAACTATTGTCGCGGTTAATCGAGTCGGACAAAATGATTCAGTACCGTTTGACTTCGTTTCAGTAGAAATGCCAGAGGTTCGAATTTCTGCAACTGAACTTCGCGACAGATTTACTAATCATGCAGATACGCAATACCTGGTGCCTCAAAAGGTAAGTCATTACATTTCAGATCAAGGTCTGTATCAAGCGTGAATCGAATCCCATCATTCTTAAAGTGGTTGATTAGCTCGATACTGGCTGTCGCAGTACTTACTGGAGTTTTTTTCCTCCGTGGCGATGGCCAAGCTGCGCCATTGCCAGCGGAAATAACTGCGAGCCCGACTGCTAGTCCCACCTCGAGCGTGACGACAGAGCCGGCAACTGACATTAACAATTTAATGATTGCGCTGATTGATTCCGAGCAAAAGATTGTTTCGGTAACTGTTCTGCGGCAGTCAAGTGATGGAACGAAGTTAGCCATAGTGAACATCGATCCGGCAACTTTGATCGTGCCGCCAGGGCAAGGCTTTGTCCCAATCAGTGATGCGGGATTGCAGGGTTCATTCGATGGTGTTGATCAGGCCATCTCAGGCGCGCTTGGAATTCCAATCGATGGCTCCATGTATCTACAACGCCTTGCTTTGGCAGGGTTAGTTGATGGTGTTGGGGGAGTAACCATTAATTCTGAGAATCTTTATCGAGTTAGTGAATCAGGTCTAGCTGCTGAGTATGTGCGTCCCGGTAGCGCCCTTCTTGCTGGTGGACCCGCTGCTGGATACGCGATGGTCAAGTCCAAGTTTGAAACCACCGAAGAATTTATGAATCGAACTAATCAAGTTTTGCGTGCAGTTTTTGAGAATCAACAAGGTGACCAGGAGCGCGTAGATGAAGTGCTTTCCGCATTGGGCTCACTAGCAAAATCGAATGTGCCAACCCAGAGTATTGCAAGATTAATTGTTGAACTTCGCGCATCTAATCTGTGGTCAAGTGCCAACATTTCCCGCGTACCAAGTAATTAAGTAGTCTTAGAGTCCTTAATAAATAAGTATTGCGAAAGTGTGGAGTTTGTGGCTGCCTCTGAACATGCCCTAAAGATTGCCAAGATCGCGGCACAAGCGGCTTACGACAAGAAAGCCGAGAACATAGTTCTGCTTGATGTCAGCGAACACTTGGTCATCACTGACATTTTCTTGATCGCCTCGGCTGACAACGAACGTCAGGTGGGTGCCATTGTCGATGCAATTGAAGCTGCACTCGATGCAATTGATGTTGATCCAATCCGTCGTGAAGGAAATCGCGAAGGTCGTTGGGTTCTGTTGGATTACTTCGACATCGTTGTACATGTTCAACAAGATGAAGAACGAAGCCTGTATGACCTAGAACGATTGTGGAGCGATTGCCCACACATTCCAGTGGAATTGGTATGAGTTCACGTCGCTTAGTTCTATGGCGCCACGGGCAAACCGTTTGGAATGCTGAGAACCGTCACCAGGGCCAAATTGATATTCCTCTGAACGATGTAGGCGTAGAACAAGCTCGGCATGCTGCCCAAACTTTGCTGGCCATGAAACCAACACACGTAATCGCTAGTGATCTATCTAGAGCGCTTGAGACTGGTCGGACATTGTCGAACTTGGCGGGCATTGACCTAACCGTGGATGAACGATTGCGGGAAACTTTTGCCGGGCAATGGCAGGGCATGACTCGCGACGAGATCATGGCGAAGTATCCAGAGGATTACGCAGCCTGGGGCGGCGACTCTGAGATTCGTCCTGGTGGTGGCGAGACGAGATGGGAAGTTTCCGAGCGAGTTGTGGAAGCCATCGAAAATGCGCTTAAGGGAATCCCGGCTGGCGGAACTTTAGTTGTGGCATCTCATGGTGGCGCTTTACGTTCTGCGCTTGGCCGACTATTGGGATTAGCACCAGAGCAATGGACCATTCTTGGAGTGCTTGCCAACGCACAGTGGTCAGTACTTTCCGAACTTGATGAAAGCATGCCGAAGTTGCCAGGTTTGAAGTGGCGACTACAGGAATACAACGCAGGATCGTTACCTGAGCCTGCAATTGGTGATGATAAGTAACGTCCACTAACATTGACAAGGTTCGGGGCTGTGGCGCAGCTGGTAGCGCACTTGCATGGCATGCAAGGGGTCAGGGGTTCGAATCCCCTCAGCTCCACCAAACGAATAACGACCGCCTTAATGGCG
>JBIIZV010000035.1:0-7956 GCA_044346095.1 Candidatus Nanopelagicales bacterium | reverse complement strand
CCTATGAAGGGCGACAATTCCACCCGTTAAATCGCGATATTCGCAGGTTTTCCAGCCTGAATCCAAAATCACTTTGCTCAGTTCATCTTGATTCGGCCAGGCCCGAATTGATTCTGCTAAGTAAACGTAGGCATCAGGATTGCTCGACATTTTGTTTGCAACCGCTGGCAGTGCCTTCATCAGGTACTCCATGTAGACCGTACGAAATGGCGACCAAGTTGGATGGCTGAATTCACATACGACTAATCGGCCACCTGGCTTTGTTACCCGAGCCATTTCGGAAAGTGCCGTCTTTGGATCCTGAACATTTCGAAGACCGAAAGAAATAGTGACCGCGTCAAAAGTTTCATCTGCGAAAGGCAGCTTCATTGCATCGCCTTGAACGAAAGTTAGATGTGGAAATTGCTTGCGGCCGACTTCAATCATTCCAGCACTGAAATCGCACGCAGTTGGGTTGGCGCCTGCTTCATAGAAAGGCTGGGTACTTGTTCCAGTGCCGGCGGCTAAGTCCAAGATTTCTTCGCCAACGGTCGGTGCGACAGCAGCTACAACAGCTTTGCGCCAATTACGAGTTTGGCCGAGGCTCAAAACGTCATTTGTGATGTCATATTTCTTTGCGACAGCATCAAACATTGCAGCCACTTCATGAGGCTCTTTGTTTAGGTACGCGCGTGACATGTCTCTAGTCTGCCATCTTTTGCGCCATGCGCATTCCCAAGTGCTTAGGCTAAAGCGGGCAACTTGGATAGCACTGATTTCCAAAGCGTGTTCACATTTGGAATGGCTGCCCTTACCCGATCAGCATCTTTAGTCAGTGTTGCATCACGCAGGATCACACTCGCAGTTGTTGGTGAAAGTGAGATGTCACCAACAAAGAGGGACTTCCAAATCTTGTCTTCTTCGCTTCTGATCTTCTCAAGATCTGCCATATCTTTTCGAAGCGTGCCTGCTTGTGCCGTAAGACTTTCGCGCCGCTCTTGGGACAAAGTTACGATGCCACCCAGAACTGCTCCCCCATTGAAAAAAACAAATGGGATTGCAGCATATGCCAGAGCTGCTCCATAGGCATCGGAATTGTCGCCAGCAAAAAATCCAAGGATTACTAACCAGAAAAACAGATAAGAGAGAACCGTTGCCTCATAAATTAGAACTCGAACGTAAACGGGTAGTGAGAGAACTTTTGTCACAACATATTTTTCGTAGGCCCAAAAGATTACAAAACTAGAAGTGCTCAAAATGGTTCCCCAGAAAAATGCAGATGCTTCATCAAGGAAGTAACTCAACCAACTCGTAAATCCAAAGAACGCAAATGCTGAAATCAACCCCGGTAGTGCCTCATTTTTTTTGGTACTGGCATCGACGATGTTAGAAAGTGAATACCTTGATTTTGAATAGATTTTTGGCATTCGCAATATTGCAGGAAATTGATTAGAGATTTTTCCTACTCGAGCTTCAACTTCATCTAATGTTTTTTGCAGTTCATTGATCTGGTTTTCAATTTTCTCATTGTGATCACTTGTTGCTACAAAGTTTTCTAACGAACCTCTTGTTGATTGAATCTCCAGAGATACTTCTCGGATTGCAAATGTTCTGGCATCTCTAATTGTCAAAGAAAGTTCGAGTTGTTGCTTTGACAAATTTGTCAGTAACTCTTTGCCAAGCCTGACTTGCTTAACGTTGCTATCCAAAACCGCAGAAACCCAGCCAAGACCTAAATAGATAAACATTGTAAACGACAGGCTGATTACGCGTTGAAAAACAGATTGAGGAATTGGCTCTAGGTTCCAGTCCCTCAGAATTAACTCGAACAGAATGTTGCCAAGAATATTTACGATCAATATTGCGGTGACTACGAAAGCTGGTTGCAACTTTCCGGTGGGCGCGCGAAACAAAATCTTGCCAATAAGCGAAAGTGCAATCACGACGATGCACTGCGATATCGCGAGTGCACTGAGGCTATAAACCAGGTACTGACTTTGATCTGCGGCATAAACCGTAAGTTTTCCGAGTGAGAAAACCAGTGCAGCCAAACTTAGGGAAACCAAGTTAAATGTGTCTGGACCAGCAAGATCATTGAGCAACTTCCGCGCTGAAGGCTTGATTGGCGCGGTAGTTGACTGGGTCATACCTTAAGTCTATGGAGACCCTTCGCACATGCTGAGAATGAAAAGACACCGTAGGCTTGACGGGTTATGACTTCATTAGCTGCGGACCAAGAATCAATCTTGTACGTCCGAACCGTTGAAATCCCTGACATTCCAAATTTGCTGTCACTGTTACCAGCAGATGGTGGGCTGGCCTGGATTAACGGCTTAGCCACCAATCAAATGGGAATTGTTGGCTGGGGCGAGGTCACGCGTAGTTCATTTAATGGACCTGAGCGATTTAGTCGGGCTCAACGTTGGTGGTCACAGCAGTGCGCAACTTCTAAAGGTGACGAGCCGATCGCATTTGCCTCATTTGCCTTTGATAAAGATCCCGGAACTTCAGTTTTGGTTATTCCAGAAGTGGCAATCACGCGCACCCCGACTGGTACTCGCTTGACCATAACTAGTGATGTGGCAATTTCTGATACACAGCTAGCTGGAGTTCTTAGCGAGATCAACCGTCCACATGCAGTTGCCCAAGGAATCAACAATGTAACTTGGCTGCCAGGAACGCGACCAGTTTCAGAATGGCAGTCTTCGGTCGATACCGCTGTTTCACGAATCAATGCTGGCGAGCTAGACAAGGTAGTTTTAGCACGCGACATAGTGGCTCAACTAGATGAGCCACTACATGTTGGTGCGCTCTTGATTCGACTTAACGAGTCATTTCCAGAATGTTGGACGTTCTGTGTTGATGGATTAGTTGGCGCAACTCCTGAACTTTTGATTCGTCGTGATGGTGAACACGTAACAAGTCGCGTACTAGCCGGAACTATGCGTCGAAGCCGCGATACAGATCGAGATGGCCAGCTTGCTGCTGAACTACTTGATTCAGATAAAGACCAAGAAGAACATGTTTATGCAGTCGAATCAGTTGCAGCCGCACTAGCAACACATTGCACTGATTTGAATGTTCCGGAACGACCATTCATTTTGCGACTGGCTAACGTTCAGCACTTAGCAACTGACGTCACTGGCGAACTTGTCGATGCCGCTCCAGCATTGGCCCTTGCAGCTTCATTGCATCCAACTGCTGCGGTATGTGGAACTCCAACTGAGCGTGCTACTCACGTAATTAGAGAACTTGAAGGCATGAATCGTGGTCGCTACTCCGCACCTGTTGGTTGGTTGGCTGCTAATGGCGACGGTGAATTTGGAATTGCATTGCGATGTGCTCTGATTGAAACTGAGGATCGCAAGACTCTGCGACTGTTTGCTGGTTGCGGAATTGTTGCTGGGTCAAACGGTGAATCTGAAGTTGCCGAGTCGCAAGCTAAGTTCGCCGCGATGAAATCTGCGTTGGAATAATTATCCGTTATTAGCTGGAATCGTTTCCCAGCCCCGCAAAACAAAAGTTGGTCGTTGAACCGGTGTTCCCGCCATCTGCAAATTTGGAAATCTTTCGAACATCATTGGTAGCGAGTTCGCCATCTCGAGGCGCGCTAAGGGGGCTCCGATGCAGAAATGAATTCCGGCACCAAATGCAATGTGTGGATTGTGCTTGCGAGTGATGTCGAAGCGATCAGTATCTTCGAATACTTCTTCATCACGATTTGCTGAACCAAGCATTGCCACAACTTTTTGTCCTTCCAGCACTGTGGTTTCGCCGATTACGGTTTCGGTTGTTGCTGTTCGTTCAAACATGTGAAGTGGCGAGTCAAACCGCATCATTTCTTCAAGTGCAGTTTCAGTAAGTTCCCGTGGCGAGCTCTTCATTAGTTCAAGTTGATCTGCATTACGGAACATCGCAACCATGCCATTGCCGAAACCATTTACCGAGGCTTCATGTCCAGCATTAAGCAGCAAAACACACATTGCAATTAGTTCGTGCTCATTTAACTTCTCGCCTTGTTCTTCAACTTCAACTAAGGCAGTGATCAGGTCTTGTTGCGGATCGACTTTTCGCTTAGCGGCCAAGTCAGCGATGTAGGAACTAAATTCAAGACCGGCTTTCTGGGCGGCAAGTTCTTGTTCCCGAGTCCTGCCGTACTCATACATTTTCACTATGTCTTGGGACCAGCGACGTAAGTCATTAGCCATTTCACGCGGGACGCCCAAGAGGTCTGCGATTACCAGCACCGGCAATGGCTCCGCGTAATCGGCCAAAATATCGAAACTTCCAGAACTTGCAAGCTTTGCCTCGGCATCATCAAGAAGCCGCTCGCAGATATCTTGAATGTTTGGTTCGAGCGCTGCAATTCGTCCAGGGGTGAATGCTTTTTGAACCAAAGAACGCAGGCGAGTGTGTTTTGGTGGCTCGCTATCCAAAATCGAATCCGAATGCAGCCAGTTAAAAATTTCCCACTCGTCAAATGGTTCTTGAGCCTTGTACAGCCGACCCAAACTTTTGTTTCGCAAAGTTGCATTGGCAGTTTCATGTGTGGGCGCCAACCAAAGCCCGAGACGATCACTCCAAACTAAATCCCGATGAGCTCGAAGCTGGCGATAAATGTCGTAAGGATTTGCGACCGTTGCTGGATCGCGAGTATCTAAAATGTCAGCCAAGCTCATGCGCTAGTTGGCTGCTCTTCCTTGTAACCAATTGACTTGATCGGAAGTGTGATCAAATACAACGCAGCAAATCCGGAACCAATTCCAACGAAAACCCAACGGCCCGTTGTTGCAGTGCCTGGTGCTAGATAAGTCAGTATCGCTAAACCAATCGAAACCAAGATCATTACGACTGCAGCTCTGCGAAACGCAGGGTCTCCGGCATTTCGCGAAGTAGTACCCATGTGAGTTGCCAGTGCAACCAGAAGTACGCCGGTCAATCTAAAAGACCAAATCACAGATTCGTTTGAAGTTAGTCCTATGTATGACACAAAAGCTGCAGGGTCAATTAGCAGTACTCCCGCGCTTACCGCAAAAACAATTGATCCGATGATCATGACCAAGCGTGAATAACGATATCTGGAATTGCGCATGAGATAAGTCTAGAACCGCTTGCTCAAAACAACTTCAGGCAGTCGTCTACTTATGCAGAAGTCCGGCTTCACTTAGTTTGGTGTCGCATTCGGTAGAGCCAGGAACTGGAGCATCTGGAGTTCTAGCTGGGCAGACTCGTTCAAATGCGCAGTAATCGCACAGTCTGGAAACTCTGGCTTCCCACGATGAGTTCTTAACGTCACTTTCACTACCTGCTCGCATCTGCGCGAGCTTCTCACCTTGTGAAACAACCAATCCAGAATCTGCCGGTCGTCTAACAACTTCTTGGGCGTTTAGGAAAATAAGTTCTACTTCATCCACGTCGATGTCGTATTGCGTTTTGAATCCCAACGCATACAAATACGGTTGCGCTAATTTGTCATCGACAAATTTTCCAGGACTTTTTCCAGTCTTGTAGTCAGTGACTCGGTTCACACCATCTACTGTGAACCGGTCAACTTTTCCGAAAAAATTCACGCCGTTGATTTCGACACTGAGTTCCATTTCAAGATGCTCTTGTTGAACTACAACTTCAGGAGGGTTTTCAACCTTGAACAAATTCTCAATGGCTTCTTTTACGCTGTATTTCATTTTGTTGTCAGATTCAAATGGTTTGTATTCTGTCGACTTGAGCATGCGCGGACCATGCTCTCGAAGTAATTCCATTGCAGCTTCTAGAGTTCGTTCTTCAGGTGCTAACCGATAAAGGTGTTCGACAACCTCGTGAGTGATTGAACCGCCTGCTAATGCAGATGTCGGAGGTTCGCGCCAGCCATCAATGTAAGAAAAGAAATACTTCAGTCCGCATTGTTGATACAGAGACATTTGTGAGTAGGAAACGCGCTTTGGGAGATTTGCTTTTTCGGGTTGTTCAACATCAATCCGAATTGATTTGTCAGCCATTTCATTTTCTCCCTTGTTGCCTTAACCGTACTTGCCTGTACTGACGTTTAGGCAGTTACGGCTTAGAAATTCGGGATTTAACTTGATCATGCGGAAGTGCATACGAAGTATTGCCGTCTCGACCAATCATCGTTTCGTTGTTTACCAGCGCATTCAACACTGACTCTTCAACGCCTTGCACAACCGCGGTAAAGAAAGCGTCCAGATAATTCCACGGTACGAATTCAAGAGATTTCAATTCCGCTTCCTGACGGGATTTAGTTGGAAAGCCACTTGAAAGCTCGCCTGGTTGCGCAGTAGAAACAGCCAAGAAAATATCTCCACTGAAATGTCCACCTGCCGTTCCGGTTCTGGCTAATCCAAGTGGAACTCGTCTGGCCAATGCCCGACATTGATCTGGAAGCAATGGTGCATTTGTCGCGACAATGACAATTACCGAACCAGCCCCACCAGGCACGGTTCGAGATTTGTCTCGGTCAATCCAAGTTGATTCGTCCATCGGGTTTGGAACATCTAGATCCGACATGTCTTGCCCGTGGATTCTAAGTTCCTTGCGATCCCCAAAGTTTGCTTGGACAAAAACACCCACAACATACTCTTTGCCACCGAATGGAACCGTGCGAGATGCTGTTCCATTGCCACCTTTGAATCCGTAGCAATTCATTCCGGTTCCGCCACCATGCGAACCTTCGCTGACTACTCCACTGGTTGCTGAATTGATTGCCGAGATTGTATGTTCCGTTGTTACATGCGCACCGTTGATGTCATTTAGATATCCATCCCAAGTTTCCGCAACAACTGGAAGTAGCCATTCCATGGCAGCCTCAGGAAAGTTTTGTTTGACCCATTCGATAACACCGCGATGGACTGTTCCAACTGCATGAGTGTTGGTAATCATGATTGGGCCAGAGAGGCCACCGGTTTCGTTGATCCAATGTGAGCCTGTCATCTCACCGTTGCCGTTCAGTGAATAGATTCCTGCAGGTATTGCCTGCTGAGTGTCTGACTTACCTACTGGCAAAATCGCAGTTACGCCCGTGCGAACTGGACCACCATCAGTAACTAAATCGCCTTCGCCGGAAATCAAAGTAACCATTCCAACTTCGAGGCCCGGAACATCTGTGATGGCATTTAATGCGCCAGGCTGGCCTTCAAAGCTGATACCTAAATCACGAGCTCGCATTTCTAATCCTTAGCTGTCTTTAACTTGAGCGACGATTTGTTTAATCAAATCATTCTCCGCGCTTCGGTCTCCTGTCAGGCAAACGATGACTTTCATACCTGGCATTTTTTCAAAACTTTCCAAAGCAAACTTCAATTCAGTTTTGGTTGTAACTTGCTTTGCCGGAATGCCCAATGATTCTGCAATTACCCATAGGTCTTTGCCATGTGGAGTGCCAAAGACTTTCTCGTAATGTTCTTTGTACTCATCAGCGCCTTGTTCTAGCTGGCTGAAAATTCCACTTCCGTTATTGTCCAAAACTACGATCGTTAAGTTTGGCTGGTCTTGGCCTTCGCCTAAGTTCAAGCCACCTAGGTCGTGCAGGAATGCGATGTCACCCATAAGCAAAACAGTGCGCTTCTTGGTACCGATTGCTACACCAGTAGCTGTTGATATCAAGCCATCAATTCCATTTGCGCCTCGGTTGCCAAAAACCTGCAAACCTTTTCGCTTGGAAGCATGTGCTTCAAGGTGACGAACTGGCCAGGATGCAGCAACAAACAATTGATCGTCTTCACCAGCTTGGTTCCAAACCAATTGCGCAGCGCTTGGTCCTGACAATGTGTCTGGGGCTAAAGCAGCAACTATCGAAGCATCAGCTTTGTTGTCCAGAGTTTGCCATTGGCTTAACCACTCTGGATCAACCGTTGTTTTCAGTTTTGGTACACATTCCAAAATCTCGTTAGCGCTAGAAACGGGGTCTGGTAAGTCCGATCCAGCGGTCGCACTGTGAATTGCTAAGTGAGTCGGAACGCTCTT
>JBIIZV010000033.1:0-8289 GCA_044346095.1 Candidatus Nanopelagicales bacterium | reverse complement strand
TCGAAGTCAACCAAGTGTTTGCGAGTTTCTGTGGCAAACATCTTTGTGCGTTCAGAACCAATTTCAAGTGCTTTGCGAAGTTCTGGCGAAAGCTTGTCGCCAGTCTTAGCAAGATCTGCTGCACTTAGTTCAAAGTCTTTGTCCCACTTATCAAGATCACGGGAATACTTTCTAACGGCATCGATGCCATTCTTTTCAATCTCCGAAAGCATCTTCGAAACAGTTTCGATTACTTCCGGTAGACGTTGTGCTGGCGGGGAATCTAACTCTGGCGCCTTTAGAACCTCAATGTCAGCCTTGAGGAACTTTTTATCGGCTTCTGTAATACGCATGGATAAAACGTACTGGAATTCTTGGGAAAGTGGTCTCGATTTACCAATCTTTTGCTTGTACCCGTGGTCAAACCATTCCCAACTCAAAGTTGATGGATTACTGACACAATGTCCGTAGATAAATCAAGTGGAGGATTACATGCGCACGATCGTTATTGGTGGCGGGGTGGTTGGGGTAACAACTGCTTACTACCTATTCAAAGAAGGTCACGAAGTTGTGGTTGTCGACAAGGCTTCCTCCGTTGGATCAGAAGCAACTGCAGTTAATGCGGGACTGATTGCACCGGGCCATTGCTTTGCGTGGGCATCGCCAGCAGCACCGAAAATGCTTGTTAAATCTTTGTTCGGAGAAAAGACATCGATTCGAGTCAAGCCCACTTTAAACCCAAGATTCCTCTGGTGGGGCCTACAGTTCATGCGCGAATGCACAACAGAGCGCGCAGCAATAAATACTTTGGCAAAAATGCATTTGTGCGATTACAGCCAGACCAAGCTTGATGAAATCGCACTCACTGAAAACATCGACTATCAAGGTGTAGATAAAGGTTTGTTGTATCTGTTTCGCGATGCAGCTGAACTTGAACTTGGTATGAGCAAGATGAAGCTTCTGACGGATAACGGGCAAAAACTTGAGCAGTTAGACATGAAGGGCTTAGCCGCAGTTGATCCGGCATTCGGAAATGCCACTGTTCAATTGGCTGGAGCTATACATGCGCCTAACGATGGCAGCGGAAACTCCGAGCTCTTCACTCGCAAACTCACTGAACTTATGATCAGCAAGGGCGTGGAATTCAAGCTCGGTGTTACTGCCAAGTCGTTCGTTGCTGATGGCGACCGGATCGTTGGTTTGCAAACAGATCAAGGTTTGTTAACTGCTGATAACTATGTGCTTGCCATGGGTGTTTGGAGTCCTAAGCTTTCTCGCACTGTTGGACAAGATCTACCGGTTTATCCTGCAAAGGGATTTTCAATGACCTTTGACATTAAGGACAAGTCAAAGGCCCCAGAACTCGGCGGAGTCGATGAAAAGACTTTGGTTGCTTGGTCACCTATGGGTGATCAACTGCGTATGTCATCAACAGCTCAGTTCTCTGGGTTTGACGCATCGCATAAGCCAGAAGATTTCGCTGCAATTCGCAGCACCGCCAAAGAGCTTTGGCCAGAAGCCGCTGATTGGGATGGTGGCTCTATGACTGCTGGCCTTCGCCCAATGACGCCAGATGGCCCGCCAATCATTGGTAAGGGTAAGAAGCACAAAAATTTGTATTACAACACTGGACACGGTCATATGGGCTGGACTATGGCAAGTGGTTCAAGCGCCGCAATTGTTGACATCATTGCTGGTCGTAAACCTGAAATTGAAATGGATCCGTTTGTCGTTCGCACTTACCGAAAGTAGAAACTAACCCATTACGGTGCCGGATGAATTTTCATTTAACGCCCGCTTGCGCGAAAAAGTTCCTAAGTTGATTTCCTGATTGGTGTGTTCAGTTCGATAAATAACTGGGTCAGCATCATGGTCATGACCAGCTTCGACTGCAGTAATTAGTTCAGCCATTAATCGCCCTGCAGTTGGAGCATTCTTGAATTGATTACCACTGCTGCCAATTGCCATGTAATACCCGGGCAATTGGCTCTTGTCGTAAATCGGCGTCCAGTCAGATGACACGTCATAAACCCCAACAACTCCGCTGGCACTTGATGGCACTTTAAGGTCTGGCAGACGACGGGCAGCCCGTGTTACTTGGGCATCGAATAACTCTTGAGTGCGAACCATGTTTACATTGTCAGGATCATCCACCCACTGGAACTCATCACATTCTGGTTCGGTACCACCAACCAAAAGAGCGTGTCCGGATTCTGGCCGGATGTAAACGCCTAGATCTAAGTCACCAATAATCGGATTGTTGTCGAATTGTTCTGGGGCAGCCACGTGATGCACTTCTTGTCGCATTGGACGCACTGAAACCGTGAAGTCCGAGCCAACTCCTGCCAAGTCGTTGATCCGACTAGCCCAAGGTCCAGCAACATTAACTACAACTGGGCTTTCGATTTGTTCGCCATCATTTAGTTCAACACCACAGATACGACCATCAGCAATGAGAATCTCGGTAATTTCGCGCTTGAACTTAAACTCCACACCTAACCGCATTGCAGCGTTAGCTAAATTAACTGTCGCCAATAATGGATCGTTTACATACCCACCTTCTGGGGTGTACATAGCTTCAATTGTTTCGTTGGCGTCTTCCCAAAATGCATCATCATCAATTTTCTTTGGTGGCCAGTATTTACCTGCGTCTATGCCAGGCACAATCTCTTGCATTCGCTTTGCGTTAACAACTTCATGTTCGATGCCAACTTCATTGAATAACTTCTGTGTTAGTGGAATCGATACCACTGGAACTTTGACCATCATTACGCCGATGTTGCGAACTTCAGCAATTACTTCATCTGTCGCTGCATTCAAATGCGTGCGCCAATTCTTCCAACATTGAAAAGCTTCCCAAGCAAGTGCAACTGCATCGTAAGTTGAGTAATTAAATCTAATGACGGCACTTGATGAACTTGTGGATCCAAGACCAGGCGCAGCTGCTTTATCAATAACAATTACGGACAAACCTTTACGAGCTAATTCATAAGCAACTGAGGAGCCGATTACTCCGGCTCCAATTACAACCGCGTCACACTTACTGGTCATTGCCACAACTCCTGAATCTCTGCTCCATATTGTTTCA
This sequence comes from Candidatus Nanopelagicales bacterium, assembly GCA_044346095.1. Lineage (GTDB taxonomy): Bacteria > Actinomycetota > Actinomycetes > S36-B12 > UBA5976 > UBA5976. The sequence continues at coordinate 5,222 of JBIIZV010000033.1, read as the reverse complement.
GGAAACCTAGATCGGCGTGACTACATTCCCACTACACAAGTAAGTAGTGTGCTTAAGAACATGTAGGGCCCAAGTGCAAGTTTTGATTGGCGATTCATGCGTTTGGTAATGATCCCAACAAGGGCAACCACACCAGCGCTTAAGAAAGTTCCAAAGATTGCCATTAGCCATAGCTCTGGGGCATACCAACCGACTGTTAAGCCCAACGGAAATGCAAACTTCACATCCCCCATGCCCAGGGAGCCACGGCTGAGTATGAACAGGATTGAGTAGATGGCTGACGTGCCAACTGCTACCAGTACGGGCAGCTTTAGGTCATTAATGTCATCAAGGCTATGCGCAATTAGAGTCGCAATTTGTATCGCGGTAAACCAAGCAACTAGTTGGTTGGGTAGTCGATGAACCTTTATGTCGATTGCCGAAAGGCGAGTTCCAAACCCAATAAAGACCACTAGCGGTATGAGATTGCGCATTCAATAACGGTAAATGCTTTCATCTGGGAGGCCGAAAATCTATCCACAGCCCTGCCCTAGACTCGGAGCACTTGAACTATTGCAGGGAGAAATCATGAAAATTCTTATTGTTGGCGCTAATGGACTACTTGGATCTGGCGCAGTAGCTGCCCTATCCGAAGGCAATGAAATCATTCAAGCTTCTCGCAGTGGAGAGGTTTCGGTTGACTTAACTGATCCGGCATCTATTGCTGCGATGTACGCCAAAGTTGGCAAAGTTGACGCAGTTATTTCTGCAACTGGCAAAGTTCCATTCAAGACACTCTCTGAGTTAACTTTGGCTGATTACCAGTCAGGTATCAATGACAAAATTTTGGGACAGGTTGAGCTAGTTCGACAGGGTCTGGAATACGTGAATGATGGTGGATCGTTCACTTTGACTACGGGAATCCTAGAACGCGAACCAATCCCAACTGGTGTTGTTGCATCGCTTTCAAATGGTGCATTGGAATCTTTCGTTATGGCAGCGGCAATTGAAATGCCACGGGGTATGCGAATCAACGTGGTTAGCCCAAGTGTTTTGGTTGAAGCTACTGGATACCACCCATACTTCGTTGGCTTCGAACAAGTGACACTCAAGGCATGCGGTAAGGCTTACGCAAAATCAGTTAACGGTAAAAAGAATGGCCACGTCTACAAAGTTGGCTAGTGAGTAACAGGTATTGCTTTTAAGCCAGTAGTTTCCAAAATTACCAAAAGCTGTTCGCTATTGCTCTGCTGTACTAGTTCGACAACTTGATCAAGAGGCCACGCAACATCAGTTGCATCTGTACGTTCCCAAAATGTCACATGGGCACCCGTTGCATGTTTTAACTTAGTAACGAAGTCCTGATCAACTGGACCAACTAACAAAACTGATTTTGTCTGAGCTCCAAAAGATACATCAATATCTTTTTCGTGGCGATAGATTTCCCAGTGGTATGCGGCCACGATGCCAGTACTGATCAAGATACCTAGCGCAAATCGCATTTCATTTAGAGTTGCGTTGCCAAAAGTTGAGCTGAGAATTCCATCAAATATTTGGAACACAACAGTGATCAGAGAAATTATGGCTGCAATGCCACCCACACCAAACAGCAGGAATAAATAGATCCGTCGAATTGGTGAAGCTAATTCTTCTTGCTCCGAAGTTTTTGTAAATCTTTGGATACGACTCCAGAACCGCACCCAAACCGGCCCGCTAACCAGAATTACGGTAACTGCACCCAGCAATGTGTTGATCGCAGCATCACCCACAATTATCGAACTAGTGAATGACTCAAAAATTGCCACAATAATGATGGCTATTCCGACCGTGCTTGCAATCAAACTAATTGCAGACACCACGTACTCGTAAGTTCGTTGCGTTTCAGATCTTGTGGAGTGCAGTGGCAATAGCGATTTGTGATACCACCAGGAAAGTAGACCAACAATCGCACTTGCGCTCGAAACTGGAAGGGCGCTGAAATGCTCCGCTGCAATTTGAGAAGTTGGCTCGCCAACGAACCAGACTAAAACTTGATAAATCGTTACGGTTAAAGAAGTAAGAGCTAGAACTAAGCTGCCACCTACGCCGGCCACCAATACGTACGAAAGCCACATTGTGTCATTTGTTTTGGTGTTTGCATTCTTGATCCAGTAGTAAAACCAAAGTGCGCTCGCTATAACCAGAGTTCCAAAACCATCAAGTAACTTTTCACCAGTCGAGATCAATGCTGGTGCTTGCGCTCCCAAGAAAATTGGTTGCGAAAGAATTGTTGAGAACAAATCGGCAAGTACTTTAGTCAATCCAACTATTGCTGCGATTGCCGTAATTAGGGAGCCTACGAAGTATTGAATTCGGAAATCATTTTTTGGAATTACTGCATTTGATGCGCGTAATACCAAGATCAATGCCAGTCCCCAGACGATAGCTCGGGCGCTGGTATAGCCAAGGGTAGGTGCGCCTTCAATTAAGTTGTATGAGGCTGCGATTGCTGAGGACAAGAAGACCAGCAACGAAATGATTGCAGCTAATGTGGCGAAGAAAGTTGGGATAAAGCCTGCGGCATCAAGTGGATTGCGAGCAATTGATTTCTTAAGCCAAAGAAGTAACCAAGCAAGTAGTGGGCCGCTTACAACCACAAATGCCAGATTGCTAGCTAGCGAACTTTGATCGGCTACCACGTCGGATGAGGTGCCAATGATTTTTCCTAGTAGTCCCGCAAGTCCCACGTTGAAAGTGATGAAGAGCCCAAGGATTAATGCATATTGAAAAAACAAGCGAACCGGTTGCTCAGAGGAATTAGTACTCAAGCTTTTATGAGATATCTTTCGGACTATCAAAACTATGATTGCGACTATTACTAGTAGCGGAATAAAGGACAAGATGGTAGTCATTTACTTAAACTCCCCACCACATTGATAAGTTGGCCACGGAATCCCAGTTATCTTCCACCCACTGTCAGACTTAGTTAAACGAAAAGTTTGCGATTCGGTGTAGCCACTACTGAAGGGGTCACCGCTGGAATTCTCAATACTGATTTTCACCGAGGCTGAATCGCCTTTGATTGATGAGTCAGAAAGTGAGATTCGAATTGAATCTTGAATATATGCCTGGTCAAAATCTTCAACTTTGCACTTGGTGTTGTCAGCCAAATAAGTAAGTGCCGTGTCAAAATCACGTTCCGTAACTGACTGCAAGTATTTCTGCACAGATCCTTCTGGAGTGTTGGCGTCAAGTTGTGGGGTGTCTTCTTTGACCGCCAAAACTGCAATCAATGCCACGATTGAAATAGCAGCTACAACAATTCCGAGTACCCGATTAGCTCTTTGATTGCTCATAATTTCAGGCTACGCCTGGCATTGCCATAAAGCAAAGACCGCACAAGCAATCTCATTACCTAAAGCGAAAGACCCCCGCGATACTGCGAGGGTCTTTCAAAGGCTTGAGCTTGCAACTTAATGCTTGCACCACCGACTAATCATCATATTGAATCATCTTTAAACCTATGTCAAGTAACTGTGGACTTAAAACTCACAGGCGACTATTTAGCACAGCCAGCAAACATTGCTTTGCTTGAATTCTTTACTCAGAAAAACTTGCGTGGGGTGCGCCTGTAGCTCAAAGGACGAGCGCACCACCGACTATGGTGAGGATGCGGGTTCGAATCCCGTCAGGCGCTCCCAATTGTGTGAGAACTTGGCGAGATACTGCGCCAAGTTCTCACCAAACACGCACCTTAGACACAGTGTGCGGATTCCCTGAAAGTCGCATACTTTTAAGAGTATGAAGCGAAGCTTGGTTCCCCTAGTCATTATTGGCTCACTCTTGTTGGCCGGATGCGCGGGTGCGGATGATTCCGCAAATAGTGCTGCGACATCAACTGAATCTCCATCGCCAACAGCTAGCCCTACGCCTATCGAAACTTTTGATCCAGTGTCATTACCGGCATTAATGCAAACCGAAATAGTTGGTAGTGACTTAGTCGTTGGCGACGCAATTGGAAGTACTGCTAATTACACCAGGCATCCAATTACCTATAAAGCAAATGAGTTTACAATCTCTGGAATTATGAATATTCCAAAAGGTGATGGACCATTTCCAACTTTAGTTTTGGGACACGGTTACATTGATACAGATATTTACACTTCTGGTCGTGGCTTGAAACGAGAACAGGACTACTTAGCTAACCAGGGTTACATCGTGTTGCATACTGATTATCGAAATCATGCTGGTAGTGATGATGATCCAAACATCGACTCGACATTACGTTTGGGTTACACAATTGATGTGATTGCAGCTGCACGTGCACTTCGTGCTTCAGGTTTGCCTCAGGTCGATACCGAGAAGATTGGCTATCTAGGTCGTTCGATGGGTGGCGGAATTGGTTACAACGTTGCAACCGTTGCTCCAAATGAATATGACGCAATTGTTCTTTATGCTCCAGTGAGTGCTAACTACGTTGATAACTTCAATAAGTGGGGACGAAATATGCCCGCTGTCGGAAATCCAATTATTGAGAGATTTGGCAGCCCTGAAGACGCACCAGAGTTTTGGGCAGGAATTTCAGCTGAGAATTACTTCGAGAAGATTGATGATCCGATCATGATTCATCATGGGACCAATGACGAAAGTTGCAAGGTAGCTTGGTCAGAGCGGGCTGCAGCTCAAATGGAAGCATTGAACAAGGATGTGACGCTGCACATCTACGAAGGTGAACAGCATGCCTTTGAGCCACAATGGGAACTTTCGATGCAACGGTCAGTTGAGTTTTTTCAGCAGAATTTATAAGGCTTTAGCAAACCGTGAGGATTACGGAGCGCAGTTCGGTGCCAGTTCAAGTGGAATCTGAAGATCGTTTCGCAAGGTACAGGAAATAATGTCCTGACCGCCGAACCTTTCTATCCACTTACCGTCTACTTTTTCTACTATCACATAGTGGCCGGAGCGCCGATAGTTCACATTTATCAAAGCCCAATTGTCTACGACATTAGAAACGTGAATGACAACATCTTTGAGGTTCAAGTCAATTAAATAGGGTGACTGTGCTTCATAGTTCACGTCAAAGTCATCAGTGATGCTAAAGCTAGTGCTGTAGTACAAAGGTGAATCTGCAGAGCCAACAGACCAACAGTCAGAGTTAACTACTAGTACGGCTTTTGTTTTATCTCGCTCATAAGCACGAACATAATCAACAAACTGCAGATCCTCTAGCGAGTCTGAAGAGTTAAGTTCATTAACTTCAAATC
>JBIIZV010000003.1:0-25670 GCA_044346095.1 Candidatus Nanopelagicales bacterium | reverse complement strand
CAGAACATGTTCGTGGCTGAAGCCTTCACCGGCCAAAAGGGTTCCTTCGTTCCAGTTGAAGAAACTGTTGCTTCCTTCAAGAAGCTAACTGAAGGTGAATACGATCACCTGCCAGAGCAGGCATTCTTCATGGCTGGTGGCATCGATGACGTTATCGAGAACGCCAAGAAACTTCAGGGCTAATCGTGTCTGAACTTAACGTTTCCGTCGTAGCTGTCGACCGCAGTATTTGGGTTGGACCAGCTAAGTCGATCGTTGCCAAGACTCCAGAAGGCGAGATCGGCATCCTGCCAGGTCACGAACCAGTGCTGTCTTTGTTAGTGAATGGCGTTGTTCGAATCGAACCTACTGAAGGTTCGAAAGTAGCAATCGCAGTTCATGGTGGCTTCGTTGCAATGGATTCGGATAATGTTCGAATCTTGGCCGAGACTGCTGAACTTTCAAGCGACATTGACGTTGAACGGGCACAAAAAGCATTAGAAAAAGCTCGCGCTGCCGGTGAAGAATCACCAGAAGCGTTGGCAGCCGTTCACCGTGCTGAAACTCGCTTGAAGGCTGCAGCTGCAGTTACTGCTTCAGGACTACATAGCTAAACGCTTAAAAATAAAAAGAGCCGAGAAAATCTCGGCTCTTTTTATTTCACTCGAACAGTTTTCGATGTAATGGTTCCGGTTGGAATTACAATCCGGACTCGATAAGTTCCAGCCCTTGAGACCTTAACAACCATGCTTGGCACGGCAGTTATTGAAACTACATTTCGCCACTTCTTGCCAACTTTTCTCTGAACGAAGGTTTTTGATCCTGAGGGTGCAGCAACTGAAACGGAAATTCGCTTCTTGTTTAACGCTCTTACCGCTAGCGACTTTCTAACCACTGGTAGTGACGCTGCAATTCGAGCTGCCTCTGCAGCGGCGGCTTGGTCAGCGGCCAGCTTATCCGCAGCTGCCTTATCGGTAGCTAGTTTGTCCGCCGCAGCCTTATCGGTAGCTAGTTTGTCCGCCGCAGCCTTATCGGCCGCTGCCTTTTCTGCCGCGATGCGTTCTGCTTCAATTCGAGCAGCTTCTGCGGCAGCGGCTTGTTCAGCAGCAATCCTTGCAGCTTCAGCCGCCTCTAGTTCATCCTGTACTCGAACAGCCTCTGTAGCAACCGCATAAATCTGTGCCTGAGTATCTGCATCGTCAAGTTCTTGCTGCCTTACATCTGCCGCAGGTGAGTAAAGCAATCGAGATGGGTCGCGAAGCTTGTTGCTTACAAATGGCGTAGCGCTGTCGAGTAATTGAGCAATTACTTCGTTTCTATTAAAGGTGGGATTGGTTTGCAAAATTTTAGCTACTGCACCCGCGACAAATGGACTTGCCATTGAGGTTCCTTGGAGAGTCCGAGTGCTATTTGGGCCGAAGTTGCCTGCAGAAAGAATTGCCTCACCAGGAGCAAAGATGTCGGTGCAGGCACCAAAGTTAGAAAAGCTCGACCGTACATCAGACGGTCCTGCGGAGTTATCAGACGGTCCTGCGGAGTTATCAGACGGTCCTGCGGAGTTAACAGTAGAATGTCCTGCGGAGTTAACGGTTATTGTTCCCGGCGTGCTTGCTGGCGATGAATTGCAAGCATCAACATTGCTATTGCCAGAGGCAACCACTACGTGCACACCATCATTGATTAATGCCTGCACCCAGCCGTCAAGTATGACACTCTTGTTCCCTCCAAGACTCATGTTCGCAACCGCTAACTCGCCAGCTTTGTGGTGATCAATTGCCCAAATGATTCCGTAAATCACATCAGAGTTGTATGCATCACCATTGCAGCCAAACACTCGGATTGGAATTAGTGAAACGTCCTTTGCAACCCCATAAGTGGTTCCACCAAGAATTCCAGCCACATGAGTGCCGTGCCCGTTGGTGCTACAGTCTGTTGAGAAGCGTTGAGAAGGAGTGTCTTCTCTATCACTAACGGCGTTATAGCCAAGTTCCAATCGGTCTTGAAATTCATTATGTGGATAAATCCCAGTGTCAATTACGTAAGCATTAACATTTTGTCCCGTGCTGTCGAACTTATAAGTTCCATTTAATGTCGCTGACCTTTGGTCTATTCGATCTAATCCCCAAAGCCTATTTGTGTTTGTGTTTTGGGGATTTCTTGGGTCAGTTACTGACAGCGATATTGGAAAATCTGGCTCCACAATCGCTACTTGTGGTGATTTTTCAAGTTCATCAGCAATCTTTATGGCTTCAGACTCGCTAACAGCATCTGGTAGATCTACCGTGAAAAGATTTCTTCCGACTCTCTCCACATCTGTTAGTTCGACATTAGGAACATAGTTTTGCCCCGCAACATCGCCGGAAACATTTACGGGAGCAACCCCCGGTTCATACGAAACCAAAAGACGAGAAATCTCTGCTTCATTTGAAGTGATGCTTGACGAGGCATTTTGTTGATTGGCTCCAGCAGGAGCGATTCCCAAAGTTGTGAAAGCTAAAGCAAAACTTGTTGCGGCAACTAGGAAAATTGATCGCCGAGGACGCACGTAGCGATCCTGTAATTCCGCGGTCATTTAATTACTCCCTAGACTCCTTAAGTTTACCGAAAGTCCGATTTCCAGGAATCCTGCAATTGGATAGGAAACTCCAAGTTTCATCCAAGATTCACCAGGCTGATGGCCGGGCAAACCCAACCTCTAGGCTCAAGGTATGACACCTCGCATCGCAGTAGTTGGCAGCATAAATGCCGACTTAGTTGTCCAGATGCCAAAGCTCCCAGGCCGCGGAGAAACCGTCAGCAGTGCCGAACCCGCTTGGTTCCCTGGTGGCAAGGGTGCCAATCAAGCAGTTGCTGCCGCCCGCATGGGTGGAGACGTCTCTATGTTTGGTGCCATCGGCTCTGATGAGCCAGGCCAAATGTGTCTATCCGCTTTGAAGCAAAGTGGAGTCGATGTTGACGCGGTTGCAAAGGTTTCCTCCCCAACGAGTACCGCGCTGGTCATGGTTGAACATTCAGGCGAGAACCAAATCGTGGTTGCAGATGGCGCTAACCAACATGCCTCATTTGATTCGACGCAAATTTCAGCAGCAGACGCAGTCATAGTTCAATTTGAGATACCTGAATCTGTAATTGTTGAAGTTGGCAAGGCTGCAAATGGCATCTTTTGCGTTAACGCAGCTCCAGTTCGTGAGCTATCCGATGAACTCGCGAGTTTGATTGATGTCTTGATCGTTAACGAACATGAGTATGCGCAACTCGGTGAACCAAAATTGGGACTCGTGATTGTTACTGCTGGCGCAAAAGAAGTAGTCGCTTACCAAAATGGGGAAGCAGTCGCTAAGTCACAACCACCAAAGGTTGAAGCTCTTGACACCGTTGGTGCTGGCGACACATTTGTTGGCGCATTTGTGGTTGCTTACGCATCAGGCAAATCTATTGCTGAGTCGCTAGACATAGCGTGCGCAGCATCTGCACTTTCAACGCTAAAGCTTGGTGCCCAATCTGGAATGCCAACAGCAAGTGAAGTATCAGAGTTTTTATCAAGTACAGCCAACTAGCTAAAGAGGAAACATGACCCGCGCACTTTTAATTGACACTGATCCTGGTATTGACGACGCAGTTGCAATTGCGCTTGCTTTGGCATCACCGGAAGTTGATGTCATTGGCATTACAACAGTGGGTGGAAACTCGGGACTCGCAGCAACAACTCGCAATGCCTTGCGCTTACTTGAGTTCATGGGCAGAACAGATGTGCCAGTGGCATCAGGTCATGACGAACCATATGCTCGAGCCAAAATGGAAACTGGATATGAACCAGTTCACGGTCATGATGGTCTGGCAGGAGTCGATCTTCCTGAGCCAACAACAGAAGTTGTCTCCACAGACGCGCCAGCATTCCTGGCAGACATGATTAGAAACTCTCCAGATCCAGTTACTTTGATTGCAATCGGTCCACTAACAAACATTGCGCACTTAGCTGACAGATTTCCTGATGTAATTCCGATGATCGATCGGTTTGTGATCATGGGTGGGGCGGCTCGAACTGGAAACGTAACACCGGTAGCTGAATTCAATATCTGGCATGACCCAGAAGCGGCTAAGCGAGTTTTTGCTAGCGGCATCAATACGGTAATGGTCGGCCTGGATGTAACTCACTCAGTTAAAACATTTGAAACGCTCTGGAGTTGGCTAAAAGACGGAAGCAAGTTTGGAAAAGTTTTCGATCACATTCTGACTTCCTACACGAATTTCTATGAGATCTTCTACGGCGAACGCATGACTCACCAACATGATGCGCTGGCCATGGCAGAAGCAATTTGGCCTAACATCATGGACCTTGAGCCAGCGTTTATTGACGTTGAATGTCAGGGCGAGCTAACAACTGGAATGACCGTTACTGACACTCGACTGCGCAATGACGTAAAACCAAATGGTTATGTGGCTTGGACAATTGATGGCGATGACTTCCACCAGAAACTAATGTCAGCGCTTGCAAAAATGAGCGCTAGCGTCGGTAGCTAGTTAGCGCGTACTTCCTGGCTTCCAAAGAACGTCGCCTACTTCTTTGTTGGCAACGCGGGAAAGAATAAAGAGTAAATCGGAAAGACGATTCAAGTAGTTGGCCGCAAGTACATTCATGCCGCCGTGATACATATCAAGCGCACCCCAAGTACTGCGCTCAGCACGTCGAGTAACTGTGCGAGCCACGTGTAGGTGTGCTGCGCCAACAGTTCCGCCAGGCAAGATGAATGACCGAAGTGCTTCGACTTCTTCGTTGTACTTATCGCAGGCTGTTTCCAAGCGCTCGATGTAATCCTGGGTTACGCGAAGTGGCTCGTATGGAGGATTATCAATTACTGGAGTGCAAAGGTCTGCGCCAACATCAAACAATTCATTTTGAATCATGGTCAACAGTTCGACAATGTCACTTCTAAGTTCCCCGGCAGCGACAGCTAGGCCAATTGAGCTATTCGCTTCGTCGACATCGGCGTATGCCTTTAGGCGAGGATCATTCTTGCCAGTTCGGCTCATATCGCCAAGATTGGTTGTGCCGTCGTCGCCAGTGCGAGTGTAAATTCTTGTTAAATTGACCATGCCCTAAGCCTAGGGCGTATTGGGTTTATCTGCCTTTTCTTGGGTTAGAAATTAAATCGGTAAAAGCACGTTATTCTGCTTAATCGTGGATGTTTTTCGGATTCAAGGGGGCGCCCGCCTGGTAGGCGAGGTGCATGTCACTGGTGCCAAAAACAGCAGCTTGAAACTTATGGCAGTTGCCTTGTTAGCTCCTGGAAAAACGACAATTCACGCAGTTCCAAATATTCTCGATGTCACGATCATGGCTGAGTTACTTCGCAGACTTGGTTGTTCGGTCAGTTACAACGCAGAAACCGAGACCGTTGAAATTGATGTTCCAGAATCAATTGAGCACCGAGCTGACTATGACTTGGTTAGACGAATGCGGGCTTCAATTGCAGTACTTGGACCGTTAGTTGCCAGGACTGGCGAAGCTGATGTTGCTTTGCCAGGTGGCGATGCAATTGGCTCGCGTGGACTCGACATGCACACTGCAGGTTTAGAGCGAATGGGTGCAACGGTTTCTAATGAACATGGCTACCTCGTGGTCCATGCCCCAGATGGTGGACTAGTTGGTACCCATGTCTATCTAGATTTTCCAAGTGTTGGTGCCACTGAAACTTTGTTAATGGCAGCCGTGACTGCAAATGGCGTGACCGTTATCGATAACGCAGCACGAGAACCAGAAATCGCAGACATTTGCAACATGTTGCTAGCAATGGGCGCACAAATTGATGGCGTCGGAACTTCACTACTTACAATCACAGGCGTCTCAAGTTTGCGAGCAGTTGAACACACAACTGTTGCTGATCGTATCGTTGCCGGAACCTGGGCTGTGGCTGCAGCAATAACTGGAGGGGACATCACTGTTCGCAACGCAAACAGTGAACACCTTTCGATTGCTTTAGAGAAACTTGTAACTTCTGGCGCAGAAGTTGAAATCGTTAACGACGGCTTTCGGGTTCAAATGAATAAGCGTCCAACTGCTATCGATGTCGTAACACTTCCTTACCCAGGATTCCCAACAGATCTGCAACCGCAATTCATTGCGCTTAATTCAATTGCTGAAGGATCAGCAATGGTTACCGAAAATCTTTTTGAAGCGCGATTTAGATTTGTTCAGGAATTGTCGCGACTTGGAGCTGAAGTTCGAACTGATGGCCATCACGCCTTAATCCGCGGTCGCACAAAATTGTCCGGGGCACCAGTTGAAGCTACTGACATTCGAGCTGGAGCTGGATTAGTTTTGGCTGGTTTGGTAGCAGATGGCGAAACTACAGTTCACGCAGTCGAACATATTGATCGCGGATATGTAGATTTCGAAAAACAGTTAAGCAAACTTGGTGCCAACATTATTCGCGAAGCTAGCCCGCAGCTTTCTTAAGAATCTTTTTTGCGGATTCAACATCTTTAGGCCAGACCATAACCCGTGGGCCGTCATTGGTTTGAGCCAGACTTGCTCGTAGGCCAGCATCAATCAAAGTGCGCCTCAGCACTTCGCCCTCGATGTAGTTGTTTGGCGTTGCAACTGGAACCAACATTCCGTATTCATCTGGGTTACCAGATTTTGGTGCTCGTTCAACCACGGAACCACCTCGGGCAAAGGCCCACCGCAAAATTAAAACCATAATGCCAAGACCGGAAAATGCCACGAGTGGTCCGAAGAAGTATGAAAACGAACTCCAAGCTGGCACGAGTTAAGTCTGTCGCAAACTGTCCTAAATCGCAGAACAAAGTCTGGCCACTTATCAACTTAAATTGGCGTCTGCCAGACTAGCCGCATGAGCTTTTCGCAAATTGGTGTTGTTGGCCTTGGAATCATGGGTGCCGGAATCGTCGAAGTTTTTGCCCGCGCTGGTTATCAGGTAGTTGGAGTTGCTGAGTCGGCTGCTGCAGTTGATGCTGGCAAATCAAACTTAGCCAAGTCCTTGGATCGAGCCGTTTCTAAGGGGAAGCTAGGCCAGGAGCAAAGTGATGAAATCACCGCAAGAGTTTCATTCGGCGAGGATTTTGGATTACTTGCAAATTGCGACCTCGTAATTGAGGCAGCGCCAGAGATCCTTTCTTTGAAGGTTGAGATTTTCTCTAAGTTGGATGCAGCAGTAAAGCCAGCAGGCATATTGGCCACAAACACTTCAAGCTTGTCGGTTACTGAGATTGCGAACGCAACTTCACGTCCAGCCCAAGTGATTGGAATGCATTTCTTCAATCCAGCTCCGGTCCAAAAGTTTGTTGAAGTAATTTCAACTGCAAAATCTGATGCTGAAGTAGTTGCAAAAATTGTTGAACTTGGCAATTCCCTCGGTAAGCATCTGGCACAGATTTCTGATCAGCCAGGATTCATTGTTAACAAGCTGCTACTTCGATACTTGAACCATGCGGTTCAGATTCTAGATTCTGGTCAGGCAACCAAGGAACAGATGGATGCAGCAATGCGGGAGCATTCTGGTTACCCAATGGGACCTTGTGAACTCTTGGACCTAATTGGCATTGATACCTGTGTTGAAATTCTCAAGACCATTCATGCTGATACCAAATTGGAAATTGACGAACCAGCGACTGGGATGGTTAATCTCGTATCTGCCGGAAATAAAGGTCGCAAAACTGGATCAGGCTTTTATAGCTATTCCGAAAAACTAGATGTCCCAACTGATTCAAACGAAGATGTTAAGGCCCAAGTCCACAATGATTTGTTGATGGCCTACTTAGGTGACTGCATCGCAATGGAAGCCACAGGATATGCAACAAAAGCGGATATAGATTTTGGAATGAAGTTAGGTTGCGGTTTGCCAAAAGGGCCATTCGAGGTAATCGAAGACATTGGTATCGAAAAGATCAGATCAGCACAGGCTGAGCTTGCGCAGCGCAGTGGAATTGCGGCCTACCAACCTTTACCGCTCTAACTCATTTAGATTTCAACTTAGAATTATATCATGGGGCGCCGAAATCGAAGAGAGCCAAATCAAGAGCCACCTGAGCTCAAACTTGGCAGTTTTGGTCGCACCGAAAATCATTCTGACGGCGAATGGCAAGTCACCTCACTAACTGGTGAAACGTCAGTGAAGGTTTATCGCTGCCCAGGCTGTCAGGGTGACATTCAGCCTGGTACCGCCCACATAGTTGCTTGGAATATGGATTACTCAGCTGATGAAAGAAGACACTGGCATACAGCTTGTTGGAAACGTAGAACACCGAGGAAATTCTGATGGCTGAAATAGTTTCAAATAGCGTGCTACCGGCAAAGCGGGAAGCCATCACATTGGTAACCGAAGACAACTTGCGATTAGTCGGGGAGTTAGCACTGCCAGTTTCGGAAAAACCAAAGGCCACGCTCTTGTTACTTCATCCAAATCCAACAGGCGGCGGCATGATGGATAGTCATCTGTTCAAGAAAGCTGCTTGGCGCCTTCCTGCATTAGCTGATGTCGCAATCTTGCGCTGGAACACTCGAGGAACTACGAGTGCAGCAGGAACCAGCGAAGGTGAGTACGACCAAGGCGTTTCGGAAGGCTTAGATTTCAAAGCCGCCTTGAATTTTGCCCAGTCGCGGGGTTTGGAAAACATTTGGTTAGTTGGTTGGTCGTTTGGAACTGATGTCACTTTGATGCATGGCAATGTTGATCCAGTGCAAGGCGCAGTGTTGTTTAGTCCGCCTTTGATGTGGAGCAATGAAGAGCATCTGAAGTCTTGGGCTGATTCCCGTAGACCGCTTACCGCGTTAGTGCCAGAACTAGATGACTATTTGAAGCCACCCGAAGCAATCATAAAGTTTGCAGCGGTACCGCAATGCGAAGTTGTTGCTATTCCAGAATGTCGACATCTATGGGTTGGCGAAAAGTTTGTGCGTATTGCTTGGAACCAAGCACTACAGCGCATACGTCCAGATATGTCAGAACTAAGTTGGACTTGGGATGGCGAAATGTCTCGGTGGAACGACTTGTTAAACAAGTCAGAATAAAGTTTTTCTAGTGATCAACTGGCTGGACAAGTTCAATAAGAACTCCGCCCACGTCTTTTGGATGCACAAAGTTGATTTTTGATCCAGCTGTACCAATTCGTGACTCTGGATAAATCAAACGCATTCCCGCGTTCAAAACATTTGCCATAGCATCATCGATATTGGTAACTCGGAATGCAAGCTGCTGCATACCTTCGCCACTTCGCTCCAAAAACTTAGCGATAGTTGAATCGGCGTTAAGGGGAGCAAGCAACTGCAAGCGAGTTCCATCAGCTAAATCCAACATTGCTTCTTCAATGCCTTGCGATTCGTTAATCTCCCGATGGGAAACTTCAAGCCCGAAAGTCTTAGACCAACGAGCAATAGCCTCATCAAGATCCCGAACTGCAAGCCCAACATGATCGATTCCCAGCAGAGTTCCGCCAAGTGCGGCGCTTAAGTTGACCATTGCAATCCTCGCAATCATAGGGCGGATTCCTATTACCGGCAGGAACATCGCTAAGGTGACAGTAAGGGATTTTGCACATCACGCGCAATTTTCCGCACTTTTTCTGACCTGAAAGGCCTTTAATGTCCGTCATTGTTGGTGGAGCTCGTACCGGTATCGGTCGCTTGCTTGGCACTTTAAAAGATGTATCCGCAGTGGAACTAGGCGCAACTGCCATTCTCGGAGCTTTGGAAAAATCTGGAGTCTCAGCATCTGATGTTGATTACGTAATCATGGGACATGTTTTACAAGCTGGCGCCGGTCAGATGCCAGCCCGGCAAGCAGCCATCAAGGCGGGTATCGGTCTTGAGGTGCCAGCGATCAGTGTTAACAAAGTTTGCTTGTCAGGTATCAATGCAATTGCCATGGCAGATCAACTGATTCGTTCCGGTGAAGCTGATGTTGTAGTTGCTGGTGGCATGGAAAGCATGACTAATGCACCACACGTTTTGGTGGGAAGTCGCGAGGGAATGAAGTACGGCGACTGGGCACTTAAAGACACCATGGCATTCGATGGACTTTTCTGTGCAATCGATCAACTCGGTATGGGTGAAGCAACTGATAAGTACACCGCGGTAGAAAAAATCTCACGCGAACGTCAAGATGAATTCTCAGCAAAGTCACACCAAAGAGCTGCCGCTGCACATGCTGCTGGACTTTTTGCAGACGAGATTGTTCCGGTAGCTATTCCGCAGCGCAAGGGTGACCCAATCATGTTTGCAAGCGATGAAGGTGTGCGAGCTGAAACTACAACTGAGACGCTTGGAAAGCTGCGACCAGCATTTGATCCAAATGGCACAATCACTGCCGGATCCGCTTCCCAGATTAGTGACGGCGCTGCTGCGGTAATCGTGATGAGTGAAAAGAAAGCTGCTGAACTTGGCTTAACAGTTCTGGCAGAAATCTTGGCTCACGGAATGGTAGCTGGACCAGATGCATCACTAGTTGCACAGCCAGCGCGGGCAATCAAGAAGGCAGCAGCAAAGGCAGGCCTAGATCCAGCTGGTCTTGATCTTTACGAAATGAATGAAGCGTTCGCTTCAGTTGCACTTGTCAGCATGGACCAACTTGGCATTGATGATTCAAAGGTCAATGTAAATGGTGGGGCAATTGCGCTGGGCCATCCAATCGGAATGTCAGGTGCACGGATCGTGCTGCACCTGGCAAACGAATTGAAGCGTCGTGGCGGTGGCACTGGCGCTGCTGCATTGTGCGGCGGTGGCGGTCAAGGTGACGCACTAATTATCAGAGTTCCGTAAGCAGATTTCTAATGCACTACTTACTTGAAGCAGCAGTCACTGGTGACGTGCGTGCCTTAGGTAAGGCCTTGAGCGTTATTGAAGATGGCACACCTAAGTTAACTGAGTTACTTTCTGGTTTGCCCGATTCCGGATCCGCTTTACTTATTGGAGTTACAGGCCCGCCCGGTGTTGGTAAGTCAACGACAACTGGCGCATTGATATCTGAATATCGAAATCAAGGTTTGCGCGTAGCAGTTTTAGCTGTTGACCCGTCCTCACCAGTGACCGGTGGAGCGCTACTTGGTGATCGCATTCGAATGCAAGAGCACGCTTTAGACGAAGGCGTCTTTATTCGTTCCATGTCATCTCGCGGCCAACTTGGTGGACTATCGAGCGCAACGCAGGCTGCCGCAAAAGTCTTGGATGCAGTCGGCTTTGACGTGATCATTGTTGAAACTGTTGGCGTAGGTCAGTCTGAGGTTGACGTAGTAAACGCAGTAGACACCGTGGTTTTGGTTTTGGCTCCTGGTGCTGGTGATGGAGTGCAAGCTGCGAAAGCTGGAATTCTCGAGATTGCTGATATCTATGTTGTTAACAAGGCAGATCGTGATGGGGCTGAAGGCGTAGTTCGCGAACTTCGTTCGATGATTGGACTTGGCACCCAAGCACAAGCCGCTTGGACTCCAGAGATTGTCACAACAACTGCAACAACAGGGCAAGGTTTATCAGATTTAGTACTTGCCATTAAGAGGCATCACGAGTGGGCTGTGTCATCTGGTGATCGCGCATTACGTTCAGTTGAGCGTGCCAAGCTAAATCTACGTAGAGCAGTGCTGGATTCGATTACAGACATGATGGATGTGAATGCGGTAAAACTGAATTCTCTTAGTTCCCAAGTGGCCAATGGCGAAATCTCGACCGAATCAGCCGTAAAGCAGATTTTGCAGGACTTGAGTTAGTACCACGAACTGAAGATGCGCCACAATAGAGGCGTGAATCAGTCAAACATGAACTTGCAGGGCGCCATCGATCTTGGCGCAGTGGCTGCAGCGCGGGAAGCGCAAGCAAAAGCAGCCCAAGCAGCAGCGCAACGAGCCGCTGATCCAGTCGCAAGCAACTTAATCATTGACGTTACGACAGCTAGTTTTGAAGCGGATGTAATTACCCAATCGATGTCCGTTCCTGTTGTCGTTGATTTATGGGCGACCTGGTGTGAACCCTGCAAACAACTTTCGCCCATTCTTGAAAAACTTGCACTTGAATATGACGGACGTTGGATTCTGGCCAAAGTCGATGTTGATGCCGAACAACAAATAGCCGCCGCCTTCCAGGTGCAATCGATTCCAACGGTTTATGTTGTAATCGGTGGACAAGTAGCACCAATGTTCCAGGGTGCAATGCCAGAATCACAAGTTCGCCAAGTATTGGAAGCAGTGCTCGCGGAAGCCGAAAAAGCTGGCATCACAGGTCGAGTGGCAACCGACGCCCAAGCTGAAGGCGAAGAGACTCAAGCTGTTCAGCCACCGAGCGATCCAAGATTTGATGCTGCTGAAGCTGCACTTGAATCAGGGGACTGGGCTAAGGCAATCGATGCATACAAGAGATTCTTTCTGTCACACCTGGCGATGCCATCGCAAAAATTGGCTTGTTGAATGTCAATCTTTTGCAACGAACTGACGGCCGGGACTTGGCTGAAGACATTGAGAAGATGACACTTGAAACAGATGCAGTATTACGAGCTGCTGACGCCACTTTTTTAATGGGTGACTTTGCGGATGCTTTTGCCTTGCTGATTGAACACCTAAAGAATGTGACAGGCGCGCAACGAGATCAAACTCGAGAGCGAGTTTTAGAGTTATTTGAAATTGCTGGTCCCACAGACCCTGCTGTAGTTAAGGCAAGAATTGCATTAACTAACGCCCTTTTCTAATTGTGAAGTGAAAGTTTTGTTGACCCTCAATCGATAGATAGGCTTGTTACGTGTCAGAATTCATCAGAGTTGAGCGCCAAGAGCGCATTGCAATTATTCACTTAGAACGTCCGAAAATGAACGTACTAAATCGTGCCATGCAGGAAGAAATCAAAGCGGTTGCGCTCGAAGTTTCCAGTTCTGATGAAGTCCGCGCTGTTGTTATCTACGGTGGCGAGCGAACATTTGCTGCAGGTGCTGACATTAAAGAAATGATTGACTGGGATGGCGAGATCGCCCGAAAAGAAACTCCAGGACTTCAAGCTTGCTTCAACGCAGTTGGCGACATTCCAGTTCCAACGATTGCGGCTATCACTGGCTATGCACTGGGTGGCGGTTTGGAATTAGCGCTAAGTTGCGATTTTAGAATTGCAGCATCAAACGCTGTCATGGGTCAACCAGAAATTTTGCTCGGCATCATTCCTGGTGGTGGCGGCACGCAGCGACTAGCGCGACTAATTGGCCCATCGCGAGCAAAAGATTTGATCTTTACTGGTCGTCGAGTGGATGCTGATGAAGCGCTTACTCTCGGGCTCGTAAATGAAGTCGTTGATTCAAGCGACGTACTCAAGCGATCCATGGAGCTGGCTAACCTTTACGCAACTGGTCCGGTTACCGCCATGAAGGCCGCCAAGCGGGGTATCGATAAGGGTGGCGAGCAATTGTTGGCTGATGGCTTGGTCATGGAGCAAGGCTTGTTTGCTGGCCAGTTTGATACCAATGACCAAAAGGTGGGCATGAAGTCCTTCGTAGAAAACGGTCCAGGTAAGGCAGATTTTTCCTAGTAACTCTGGCCTCTGAACTAGGCCAGCCCTGAACTAGCGCCTTTGAATTAAACGATTAGGCTTGTCTTTGACGGATTGTATCCAATCTCGAAGTCGCCTAAATTGTGGCTTGAGACCCTGGGTGCGAACTTCACCAAGGCGCTAAAGGAGTTGGCATGAAGATTTGTGTTTGCGTAAAGCAGGTTCCAGATAGCTGGGCCGAGAAAAAACTTACTGCAAGTGACAGCACCCTAGATCGTGCTGCTGCAGATCGAGTTGTAAATGAACTTGATGAATATGCAGTTGAAGAGGCCCTTCGCATCGTTGAAGCTGGTGAAGGTGAAGTAACAATTCTTTCCATGGGACCTGATGAAGCGGCGGACAGTGTTCGTAAAGCAATCTCAATGGGTGCTCACGCTGGAATTCACATCAGCGATCCAGCACTACATGGATCTGATGCACTTGCCACTTCGTTAGTTCTTGCTAAGGCACTTGAAGGCCGTGGCTTTGATTTGATTATCTTTGGCTCAGAGTCAACTGATGCTCGAATGAGTGTTGTGCCTGCAATGGTTTCTGCTCGTCTTGGTTTGCCGCAGATGACATTTGCAAACAAGGTTGAAGTTAACGGTTCAAACTTAACAATCCATCGCGTTACCGATTACGGTTACGACGAAGTTCAGTCGAGCCTGCCAGCCGTCGTTTCAGTAGTTGAAAAGACCAATGAGCCTCGTTACCCATCGTTCAAGAACATCATGGCTGCCAAGAAGGCTCCGATGGAAACATTGAGCCTTGCTGACATCGGTTTAGATGCAGCAGCTGTAGGACTTGCTAATGCCTGGAGCGAAGTAAAGGATTTCGCAGAACGTCCAGCAAAGGCAAAGGGCACTGTCATTACCGATGAAGGTAATGGCGCAGAAAAAATCGAAGAATTCCTCGTCACACAGAAATTTATCTAGGAGCATCCATGTCTGAAGTATTAGTACTTATTGAGCACTCTGAAGGCAACATCAAGAAGGTATCCCTTGAGCTGCTAGCTATGGCTGCTGGAATTGGTGAGCCAAGTGCAGTTTTCGTTGGACCTGGCGCAGATTCAGTTCTTGCAACACTTGGTGACCATGGTGCCAAGACTGTATATGTTGCAGATGGTCAGGCCCTCCTAGATCACGTTGTAGTTCCAACTGTTGATGTGCTTGCAAAGCTAGTAGCAGAGAAGTCACCTGCCGCAGTATTGATTCCATCATCAGCAGACGGTAAAGAAATTGCTGGCCGCTTAGCAGTAGCAATTGATTCTGGAGTTATCACCGATGCAGTTGCAGTTTCTGCTGACGTTGTGGCAACTCAAAACGTTTTCGGTGGCGCGACTATCGTTCACTCAAAGGTTTCCAAGGGCACTCCAGTTATCACAGTTCGCACTAACTCAATTGCTCCCGTGCAATCGGGTGGCTCTGCAACTCGCGTTGATGTCTCCGTTGAAGTTAGTGCTGCAGCAGGTGCAACCAAGGTAGTAAACCGAGTTTCCGTTGAAAAGAGCGGACGCCCAGATCTATCTGAAGCTGCAATCGTGGTCTCAGGTGGTCGTGGCGTTGGTAGCGATGAAGGCTTCGCAAACATCATTGAGCCATTGGCAGATTCACTTGGCGCCGCTGTTGGTGCATCACGCGCTGCAACTGACGCTGGCTGGTACCCACATCAATTCCAGGTAGGTCAGACTGGAAAGACAGTTTCACCTCAGCTTTATGTTGCTAATGGAATTTCGGGTGCGATTCAGCATCGCGCAGGTATGCAAACCTCAAAGACTGTGGTTGTAGTCAATAAAGATGCTGACGCACCAATCTTTGATTTAGCGGACTTCGGCGTTGTAGGCGACCTGCATTCTGTAGTTCCAGATTTAACTGCCCGCGTAAAAGCCCGTAAGTAGTCGCTAAACAGTGGGTTTTGTCTTCATCGACAAAATCCACGACCTAGTGTTCTCATCTAGAATGGGTACGTGGCTTATTTAGATAACGCCGCTACGACCCCAATGCTTCCGGAGGCCGTTGCGGCCATGACGAAGTTGCTCAGCGAACCTGGCAATCCTTCATCTCTGCATGCCTCGGGCCGCAAAGCTAGAAGAGCTGTCGAAGAATCCAGAGAACGTGTGGCACGCGCAGTTGGCTGCGGCTCAGCCGAAGTTGTATTCACTGCTGGAGGCACAGAGGCAAACAACATTGCGGTCAAGGGAATTGCTTGGGACCAAAGAAATAAGGATCCGCGACGAGTTCGCGTTGTTGCAGGTAGCACCGAGCATCACGCAGTTCTTGATCCAGTTCGCTGGCTGGGAGATTCTGAAGGATTTGAAGTCACCTGGATCAAGTCAGATGCTGAAGGAAGAATTACGCCAGCGGCTCTGCGCGAAGCCTTAGGCGATGATCCGACCGATGTTGGCGTTGTCAGCGTAATTTTGGGAAACAACGAAGTTGGAACAATCAATGACATCGCTGCCTTAACTGCGGTTACTCGAGAATTTGGAATTCGTTTTCATACAGATGCAGTTCAAGCACCAGCTTGGCTAGATCTTAACTTTTCTGAACTTGGTGTTTGTGCCATGAGTATCTCAGGACACAAAGTAGGTGGACCGCATGGAATCGGTGCTTTGATCATTAGTCGTGATTGTCATGTCACACCTTTGATTCACGGTGGCGGTCAAGAACGCGATGTTAGATCTGGGACTCTAGATGCACCTGCGATCGTTGGCTTTGCAACTGCGCTTGAAATTACAGCGTCACGACGCACTGAGACAGTTGCTCGAGCAACAGCACTACGCGATGACTTGGTTACTCGAGTTATGCAGATTGCGCCTGATGCGATTTACACGGGAGCAAAGATTGATCGCCTAGCAAATAATGCTCACTTCATTTTTCCTGGCTGTCTTGGCGATTCTTTATTGATGTTGCTTGACGCTCAAGGCGTTGAATGTTCCGTAGGTTCAGCTTGCAACGCAGGTGTTCCGCAGCCATCGCATGTATTGCTTGCCATGGGTGCAGACGACGATGCCGCCCGAAGCACATTACGTTTTTCACTTGGCAGCACAACTACTCAAACTGATGTCGACAAACTAATTGAAGTTCTACCAAGTGCAATTGAACGAGCTAAGCGAGCTGGAGTTCCAAAACTAACTACTGCACCGGTGCGTGCCTGATGCGAGTATTGGCTGCACTTTCAGGTGGCGTGGATTCCGCAGTAGCGGCTGCCCGCGCAGTAGACGCCGGCCATGACGTAACGGCAGTTCACTTAGCACTTTCCAGAAATCCTCAATCTCATAGAACTGGTGCTCGTGGTTGCTGCACCATCGAAGACTCCAATGATGCATTCCGCGCGGCAGACATGTTGGGTGCACCGTTTTATGTCTGGGATTTGTCGTCAGAGTTTCAAGAAAAAGTAATCGAAGACTTTATTTCTGAATACGCAGCGGGCCGTACTCCAAACCCGTGCTTGCGTTGCAACGAAAGTATTAAGTTCGAAGCTGTACTAGAACGAGCCATGGCGCTTGGCTTCGATGCTGTTGTTACCGGTCATTATGCTCAAATCTTCCAAGGCGAACATGGGCCAGAACTTCACCGCGCGATTGATCCACTTAAGGATCAGTCTTACGTTCTTGGCGTCTTAACTGCTGACCAAATTGCACACTCAATGTTCCCGCTAGGCAACAGCACCAAGGTTGAAGTTCGAGCTGAAGCTGATAGACGCGGAATCTTGGTTGCAGCTAAACCTGATAGCCATGACATTTGTTTTATTCCAGACGGCGACACTGCAGGATGGCTTTCCCGTCAGATTGAATCTGTGCCAGGCGAAGTTGTCGATGCCGAGACTGGAAACAAGGTAGGCACCCATGCCGGGGCGCACGCATTTACTGTGGGTCAACGACGCGGCCTGGCACTTGGTAATCCAACAGGCGATGGTGAACGTCGTTATGTAGTAGATGTTGACGTTAAAAACAATGTTGTAATGGTTGGACCTCCAGTGCTTTTGGACATCGACTTGATTGAAACCATAAAGCCACGTTGGGCCGGACCGGTTCCAGTAAGTGGCAGTCGCATTCATGTTCAGATTCGTGCACATGGTGAAGCCTTGCAAGCAACACTTCACATCGGCGATGACGAACAAGTAACTATCCAGCTTGACGATTACTTGCGCGGACTGGCTGCAGGTCAAGCCGCAGTTATGTATGACGGAACTCGCGTGATTGGTAGCGCGACAGTTTCTCGCTCGCGCCGATCGGCATCTGTTTAGTGCAACCTGCAACCGTTACTGGTGTTGGCGCTTGGCCGGGAACTGATGTTCATGAAGTTGCAGTAACAATCCGCGATGTCTGTCCTGACTTCCCACACTTAGCAGAACTTCCAGAACGTGGCCCAGGGGCTGAAATGATCGGTCGCACTATGGGATTGATTTCTCAGGTCGCAAGTGACTTTTCAGTATCAACTGTTCCAAGTGGCTGGCGACTAACTAGTGCACGCGGCAAAGATATGTTGCGAGCTGCATCTTTTATGAGCAATGACTTAGATGAAATCGAAGCCGTTTACGAAGGGTATGAAGGCGATTTCAAAATTCAAGTTGTTGGACCATGGACATTAGCAGCAAGTATTGAAATTCGATCTGGGGAAAAGTTACTTCGCGACTTAGGTGCAGTTGCTGATTTAGCGCAAGCTCTGGGTAGCGCAGTTGAAAGCCACGTTGCTGATGTAGCGCGCCGACTTCCGATGGCTCGTATTGCACTGCAGTTTGATGAACCACTACTTAGAGATGTTTTGCGCGGTTCAGTTCCAACACAAAGTGGTTGGGCTGCTTATTCCGCAGTAGAACCAACAACAGTTGGCGAGACTTTGAAGTCAGTTCGAAGTGCGCATTCTGGAACAACAATCGTTCATAGTTGCGCAGATGAAATCCCATTTGATCTCATTCGCCAGTCTGGATTCTCGGGAATTTCATATGACGTGGCATTGGTAGGTGACATGGCTACGGACTACCTAGGCGAGCAGATTGAGGCTGGTGGATTTGTGATTCTTGGTATCGAGCCATCGACTACAGCCCGAGCAGTGGCTGGGGTGCGACGACTTGGCGGACGGATTGGGTACTCCAATGAAGATTGGAATTCCCACATAGTTATATCGCCACCATGTGACCTAATTGACATGCCACTGTCACAGGCTCGCGAGAGAATGGAATCATTAAGTGAGGTTTCGCGCGCATTAGTGGAGGTAGATCAGTGAGCATTCCGGCCGCTGTGCGCAAACGCCGCGACGAACTTGTCGAGCTAATCGAGCAAGCTCGAACCCAGTACTACAGCCATGACAAACCGACGATTTCTGATGCTGATTACGACAAGTACTTTGCCGAGCTAGTTGAAATCGAAGGCAATCACCCGGAATTAGTAAGTGCGGATTCTCCAACTCAAAGTGTTGGTGGGGAAGCCACCGAAGAGTTTGGTGAATTTGAGCATCCTACAAAAATGTGGAGCCTCGATAACGTCTTCGACGATTCTGAACTTGATGCTTGGTTTGCTCGAGTAGGCGATCACAATTTTCTATGTGAACTCAAGATTGATGGACTGGCGATTAATGCGGTTTATCGAAACGGTGAACTGGAGACTATTGCAACGCGAGGCAGCGGCAGCGTTGGTGAAAATGTAACTGCCAGCCTGGAGTATCTAACTTGCATTCCGCGAAAACTAAAAGCGGCGAAGGGCACAAAGTTTCCGGAACTGCTTGAAGTAAGAGGCGAGGTTTATTTCTCACTTGCTGAGTTTGATCAAATCAATCTTGAAGTAACCGCAACTGGCCGTACTGCATTTGCCAATCCACGAAATGCTGCAGCTGGAACCTTGCGCCAGAGAATTGATAATCGATTAGAAGCAGTTGCTGAGGCTACAAAGCGAGCCGAAGGAAAATCTGCCGATTCCAAGCAAGCGACATCACTTGCTAAACACGTTGATGAGCTCGAACGCGC
Organism: Candidatus Nanopelagicales bacterium; assembly: GCA_044346095.1. Classification (GTDB taxonomy): domain Bacteria; phylum Actinomycetota; class Actinomycetes; order S36-B12; family UBA5976; genus UBA5976. Next base: position 6,214 of record JBIIZV010000003.1, on the reverse strand, counting down.
CAAGAGTGCACTCTCTCGACTTGGATTAATTGTGCATGGAATCGGCGCTCATGAAGGTCTGGAAATTTCTGCGCAGTCGCACGCATATGAATTGTTAAAGAGTTGGGGATTGCCAACTTCAGATCGAGTGAAAGTTGTGAAATCGGTTAAGGAAGTCAAGGAATACATCAAGCATCATGGCGAGCATCGTCATGACATTGAGCACGACATCGATGGCGTAGTTATCAAAGTGGATAGCTTGAATGAACAGCAAGAACTTGGCTATACCGCTCGTGCACCTCGCTGGGCAATTGCCTTTAAGTATCCGCCAACAGTAGTGCGGACTCGGCTAATTGATATTGGCGTTCAAGTTGGTCGTACCGGAAGAATCACTCCACGTGCCGCCGTTGAACCAGTACTCGTTGCTGGCTCAACTGTTTCATTTGCAACTTTGCACAATGGCTATGAAGTAAAGCGCAAGGGCGTATTGCTCGGTGACATGATCTTTTTGCGTAAAGCGGGAGATGTAATTCCAGAAATCCTTGGTCCAGTAGTCGAGCTGCGTGATGGCAGTGAGCGCGAATTTGCAATGCCAACTAAATGCCCGGAATGTGGCAGCAAGTTAGCGACCGAAAAAGAAGACGATAAAGATTTAAGGTGCCTAAACACCAGAAGTTGTCCAGCACAACTTCGCGGCAGACTTGAACATTTAGGTTCACGTAGCGTTCTTGATATTGAAGGCCTAGGCGAAAAAGCAGCACGTGCTCTTCTTGAAGAAAAAGTGATTTCCGATGAAGGTGATTTGTTTGCTCTAACTGCTGAGGACCTGCAACGTAGCGATTTCTTCGTCAAAGGTGCAAATCGAGAGTTAGCCGAGAACGCGAAGCTTTTGCTGAGTCAGTTAGAGCTGGCAAAAACTAAACCACTTTGGCGGTTTATCTGCGCTTTGTCGATACGCCACATTGGCCCACCGACTGCCCAGGCGCTGACGCGCGAATTTAACAGCCTTGATGAAATTGCGCAGGCGCCAGCCGAGCAGTTAGCCCGAGTTGAAGGAATTGGCCAAACTATTGCTGATTCAATTTCGCAATGGTTTGCTGAGCCTTGGCATCTTGACATCATTCAAAAATGGAAAGACTCTGGCGTAGTCCTTGAGCAAGCTCAGGTTGAATCCGGACCAATGCCGTTAGCAGGACTAACCATTGTGGTTACTGGAACTCTTAATGACTTCACGCGAGATGGCGCAGCCGAGGAAATCACTAATCGCGGTGGTAAAGCTTCAGGTTCAGTTTCGAAAAATACCGATTTTGTAGTTGTTGGACCTGGTGCTGGTTCTAAGGAAGCAAAAGCGATTGAACTGGGGCGTCCGATTCTGGATGAGGCTGGATTTAAAATCCTGCTCTCGGATGGTCCCGACGCAGCCAAAGCACACCTGGGCTTGAACTAGCGCGAAATCTGGCCAACCCAGTTCCCAATAGAATTGAGTCATGTCCGGAATTTCACAAGAAGATGTGGCGCATTTAGCCCGTCTGGCACACATCGATATCCCAGCTGATGAATTAGGCCACTATGCCAAGCAGTTGGATGCGATTTTGAATGCTGTTGCCGAAGTATCGAGCCTTGATACTGCAAATGTTGTTGCCATGAGCCACCCAGTTCCAATGACAAACGTTTTCCGTGAAGACATTCCAGGCGTTTCCTTAACTGCCGAGCAAGCCCTATCTGGCGCACCTGCAGTTGAAGACGAACGCTTCCGAGTGCCGCGCATTTTGGACGAGGAGTAAAAATGTCTGAACTCATTCGTAAAGACGCCTCCGTTCTTGCTGGACTTGTTTCTTCGGGAGAAGTTTCAGCTGTCGAAGTAGCGCAAGCTCACCTGGATCGCATCGCTGTAGTTGATGGCGATGTACATGCGTTCTTGCACGTTGATACTGAAGGCGCGCTAGCGAGTGCTGCTGCAGTAGATGCCAAGGTTAAAGCCGGCGAGAAACTTTCAGTTCTTGCAGGCGTGCCACTTGGCCTAAAAGACATCCTGGCAACGAACGGACTTCCAACAACCTGTGGTTCAAGAGTGCTTGATGGTTGGATTCCGCCATACGATGCAACCGTTGTCACTAAGTTACGTGAAGCCGGAGTAGTAATTCTTGGCAAAACAAACATGGATGAATTCGCGATGGGTTCATCAACAGAACACTCAGCTTTTGGTCCAACTCATAACCCTTGGGACTTGGAACGAATTCCAGGTGGCTCCGGCGGCGGCTCTTCAGCTTGCGTAGCTTCATTTGAAGCACCGCTTGCTATTGGTACCGACACTGGCGGTTCGATTCGTCAGCCAGCCGCAGTAACTGGATCTGTAGGTGTTAAGCCAACATATGGTGGCGTGAGTCGCTACGGAATTGTTGCCTTGGCCTCATCACTTGATCAGGCTGGACCTTGCGCTCGAAATGTTTTGGACACGGCGCTATTACACAGCGTTATTGCCGGACACGATCCAATGGATTCAACTTCAATCAATGCTCCAGTCCCAGATGTGATTGCCGCGGCAAAGCGCGCTGACATTAAGGGCATGAAAGTTGGCATTGTTAAGGAGCTTGGTGGCGAAGGTTACCAAGCAGGAGTGCGCACCCGGTTTGAAGAGAGTGTGGCTTTGATCGAAAGTTTGGGCGCGGAAGTAGTTGAAGTTTCTTGCCCAAGTTTCCCAGCCGCTCTTGCCGCTTACTATTTGATCTTGCCTAGTGAGGCTTCAAGCAACTTAGCTAAGTTCGATGGAATTCGATTCGGAAACCGTGTTGGCGATGATGGCACAAAGTCTGTTGAGCAGGTTATGAGTGAAACTCGCGCTGCTGGATTTGGTTCGGAAGTAATTCGCCGAATTATTTTGGGAACTTATGCACTATCGGCTGGTTATTACGACGCTTATTACGGTCAGGCTCAAAAGGTTCGAACTCTGATTAAGCAAGATTTCGATGCGGCGTTTGCCAAGGTGGATGTATTGATTTCACCAACAGCGCCAACTACTGCCTTCAAGATTGGCGAGAAGTTAGATGATCCGCTAGCGATGTACTTAAACGACGTTGCAACGATTCCGGTAAACATGGCTGGCTTGCCAGGTATGTCACTACCAATCGGTCTTGCTCCGGAAGATAACTTGCCAGTTGGATTACAGATCATTGCTCCAGCTATGGCTGACGATCGCCTTTACAACGTTGGCGCAGCAATTGAACGTGAATTGCTAGCAAAGTGGGGCGGCCCAATCCTGGGTCTGGCTCCAGAGTTGGCAGGTGCGTAATGGCTGAAGCAACAATGAATTACGACGAAGCCATCTCCAAGTTTGATCCAGTCCTGGGTCTAGAAGTTCACGTTGAACTTGGCACAAACACCAAAATGTTCTGTGGTTGCTCAACCGTTTTCGGCGCTCCACCAAACACTCACGTTTGCCCAGTTTGCCTAGGCCTACCTGGCGCATTGCCAACACTTAACAAAATTGGTGTGGAATCTGCAATTCGTATCGGGCTGGCACTTAACTGCGAAATTGCTGAGTGGTGTCGATTCGCTCGTAAAAACTATTTCTATCCAGACATGCCAAAGAACTTTCAAACTTCGCAATATGACGAACCGATTGCATTTGAAGGTTACTTGGATGTAGAGATCGACACTGATGAAGGTCGCAAGACTTTCCGAGTGCCAATTGAGCGCGCTCACATGGAAGAAGACACTGGCAAGAACTCACACGTTGGCGGCGCAACTGGTCGCATCCATGGTGCTGACTACTCATTAGTTGATTACAACCGTGCTGGAATTCCGCTGATTGAAATTGTGACTAAGCCAATCACTGGAACTGGAAAGTATGCGCCAGAAGTTGCTAAGGCTTACGTAGCTGCGCTTCGTGACATCCTTCGTGGGCTTGGAGTGTCAGATGTAAAGATGGAACAAGGTTCACTTCGCTGTGATGTTAACTTGTCACTTCGCGAGACTCCAGAATCAAAACTTGGAACCCGCTCGGAAACTAAGAATGTGAACTCGCTTCGTTCGGTCGAGCGTGCAGTCCGTTATGAAGTAACTCGGCACGCAGCCAGACTTACTGCAGGCAATAGCGTTGTACAAGAAACACGTCACTGGCATGAAGATACGGGTATCTCAACCTCAGGTCGGGCAAAGTCAGATGCTGAAGATTACCGATACTTCCCAGAACCTGATTTGCTACCGATCGCGCCATCTCGCGAATGGGTTGAAGAACTTCGTGCCACACTTCCAGAAAATCCTGCAGTTCGCCGCGCTCGCTTGGTTGCTGACTGGGGCTTAAGCGAAATTGATATGAATACTGTCGTTAACTCGGGCGCTTTGGATCTAATCGTCGAAGCCGTTGATGCTGGTGTTGAACCTGCAGCTGCTCGCAAGTGGTGGACTGGTGAACTGTCACGAATTGCAAACGATCGTGGAATTGAACTTGAAGAACTTCCAGTAACACCCGCACATCTAAAGCGTCTTGAAGAATTAATTTCCGCGGGATCATTAAATGACAAGTTGGCACGCCAGGCACTCGAAGGTGTAATTGCTGGCGAAGGCGACATTGACGCCATCGTCGCAGCGCGTGGTTTAGCAGTTGTCTCTGATGACGGTCCATTGCTGGCAGCAATTGATGAAGCATTAGCTGCAGATCCAGCAGTCGCTGAAACCATTAAGTCAGGCAAACTTGCCGCAGCTGGTTCAGTAGTTGGCGCTGTTATGAAGGCAACACGGGGCCAAGCTGATGCAGCTCGCGTCCGCGAATTGCTATTCGAAAAACTTGGCGTTTCTGAGTAAGAACTAGACATGAAAGCATCCGAAGTTTTTGACGGCGCAGATGATGCCCAGCAAGAAAAGTGGGAGCAAGAGTTAGCTGCAAAGCATCCGGAAGCCGCAAGTCATATTGCCGATTCAAAGCAACTAATGTCTGGTTGGACTAAAGAAGATGGCTCACTTATTCAAAAAGAATTGGCTGAGATAGATGCCCGCTTAGTTGAGCTAATTGAAGCGGGTGTTGAACCAGATGATGCTCGCACCCAATCTGTAATTGCTGATCACTTTCACTGGGTATCTCAGTTTTGGACTCCTAATGCCGAGTCATACGTGGGGCTAGGCGAAATGTATAACGAAAGCCTAGAATTTCTCGAGCGGTTTAATGGAATTCATCCAAAGTTGGCCCCATTTCAGCGAGACGCAATGGCGCACTTTGCACTTACTGAGCTAATAGATCAATAAAGCCAGACACCGGGTGCAAGCGCTCAACCCCAGAGTTGCCAGAATGGTTTCATGACTCGCCACGTTATTGCTCCGGACTGGATCGTCAATGGCTATGCATTTCCAGCGGATGTACAAGTTACCGAATGTGATGATCTTGCTGATTTAGCAGAATCGGAAATTGCCAATGCCGATTTTGTAGTTCTTCCTTATGAAGGATCCGAAATTTCGATCGAAGAAGCAATCTCTCGAATGACAAACGTTAAGGTCATTCAAACACTGACTGCAGGTTTTGATAATGTTCAACCTTTTGTGCCTGCACATGTAACCTTGTGCAACGCTGCTGGTGTTCACGATGATGCAACTTCTGAACTAGCGGTGCTGCTTACCTTGAGTGTGCTGCGAGACATGCCGAGATCCTTCAAGGCTCAGCAAGACAAACACTGGGAAACATATTTCGCTCGCTCGCTTGCGGACAAAACCGTATTGCTAATCGGGTACGGAAATGTTGGCAAAGCTGCCGAGAAGCGATTACTGGGCTTTGGTTGCAAAGTTATCCCAGTTGCCCGAACCGCTCGAGATCATGTTCATGCGATCAGCGATCTTCCCAATCTGATTCCAACTGCTGATGTTGTGATGTTGATCGTTCCGAACAATTCAGGAACTGTGAATTTGGTTGATGCCAAATTCTTGGCCAGCATGAAAGATGATTCCGTTCTAGTTAATGTGGCTCGTGGCGTGGTCGTTAATACTGATGCATTGCTAGCCGAGCTTAAGACTGGCCGCATTAGTGCTGCCCTAGATGTAACTGAGCCTGAACCGCTTCCAGCAGGTCATCCTCTTTGGTCGCTACCAAATGTCATCATTACTTCCCATAACGGGGGAGAAGGCGACGTGTTTTGGGATCGGGCACGTACCAGAATCCATAGCCAGTTTGACCTTTGGTTAGCAGGCCAGCCATTGCAGTGCGTGATCACTCAATAATTAAGTTAGATTTATTACATGCCTAATATGA
>JBIIZV010000032.1:0-8357 GCA_044346095.1 Candidatus Nanopelagicales bacterium | reverse complement strand
AGCTAACGCGGTTATCGGACCGTAGAGTCTGCCTAGTAAGGCAGACAGTGCAAGCAAGGTTCCCAGAGTCAGCGTTCCATTGATAACGGAAATACCGCCCATGCCGAACACTAGTGCTGTGGCCAGTGATCCGACTAGAACAATGGCCGTGAAAAATACACTGTTAGACATAGCGATCCGAATGCCCATGCTTCGAACCGAATCGGCTTTTTCGGAGAACATTTCTGATTCTCGCTTAGGTGTTCCAAAAATTTTCATTAACAAAGCGCCTGAGACGTTAAATCGTTCTGCCATTTGAGTGCTCATAGCGGAATTAAAGTCAGCTTGTTGCCGAGTCAGATGCTGCAGGCGGGTGCCCATCCATCTCGCTGGAATCATAAACAACGGAAGCAGTAACAGCGAGGCCACCGTGATCTGCCAAGAAAGCACAAACATAGTTGCTGAAACAATCACCAAGCTAATGACGTTACCGACTACGCCACCAAGTGTTGATGTAAATGCCCGCTGAGCGCCCATCACATCGCTGTTCAGTCGAGAAATCAAGGCACCAGTTTGAGCTCTGGTAAAGAAGGCAATGGACTGACGTTGGACATGGTCAAACACTTGAGTTCGCATGTTAAAGATCAGACCTTCACCGATAGTCGACTGCATCTTGCGACTCAGTAGACCAAGGGCTGCTCCCAGAATTGCAGTAACTGCTATTCCAGCGGCCAAAATTGCGACCAATCGAGTGTCTTTGTTAGGAATGGCCACGTCCACGATTTCTTTGAAAAGAAGTGGTTGGGCAACTACAAGTAGTGAGTCAATAACAAGTAATGAAAGGTATGCGGCAATGTAGCCACGAAATTCCGTTGCATAAGTGAGGACTCGCTTAACAGTCCCGTCAGCCAAAGTGGTTTTTTTTACCGATTTATCTTTTGTAAACCCTTGATACGCCGCCCAAGGGTTTCCGCCATGCAAGCTCATGAATTCGCCTAGTTTCTTTGTTCTCTTGAGTTTATCTCTTGCTTAGACAAGCGGTGTGCTTTGCCGACAATGCATTAAGCCAGTGAGATTAGATCTAGGTAGTCTTCATTCCAAAGATCCTCAACACCATCAGGCAAAAGCAGCACTCGCTCAGGTTGAAGTGCAGTAACTGCGCCTTCATCATGGGTAACCAAAACAACTGAACCTTCATAGTTGTGCAGTGCATCGAGAATTTCAGCGCGACTTGCTGGATCAAGGTTGTTAGTTGGTTCATCTAAGAGCAGAACGTTGGCTGAGGAAACCACTAGCATTGCCAGACTTAATCGAGTTTTCTCGCCACCGGAAAGCACCCCAGCCGGCTTTGAGACTGCATCTCCAGAGAACAGGAACGATCCAAGTACATTTCTGACCTGCGCATCATTCATGTCGCCAGATGCAGTAACCATGTTCTCTAAAACTGATCGCTCCGGATCGAGAGTCTCGTGCTCCTGGGCGTAGTAGCCAACTTTGAGGCCATGACCGGGTTGAATCTCTCCAGTGTCTGGCGTGTCTACTCCCGCCAAAATTCTCAGCAACGTGGTTTTGCCAGCACCATTTAGACCCAGAACAACAACTTTGCTACCGCGATCGATGGCTAAATCAACATCAGTAAAGATTTCTTGTGAGCCATAAACCCGACTCAATCCGGTGGCCATTAGTGGCGTCTTGCCGCACGGTGCCGGCGTTGGGAATCGCAGCTTGGCAACTCGATCCGCTTGTCGAACGTTCTCCAGACCGCTCATCAACTTGTCAGCACGCTTAAGCATGCTTTGTGCGGCTTTAGCCTTGGACGCTTTTGCGCGCATTCGATCAGCTTGCGCTTGCAAAACCTGAGCTTGCTTCTCAGTGTTTGCGCGTTCTCGCTTGCGTCGACGTTCATCGGTTTCGCGCGAGTTTAAGTATTCCTTCCAACCGACGTTATATAGATCTAATGTCTGACGATTGGCGTCTAAATAGAAAACTCGATTTACTGTGGCTTCCAGTAACTCAACATCGTGACTGATTACAACTAATCCCCCTTGATGGTTAGCCAGGAAACCTCGGAGCCAAACGATTGAATCAGTGTCCAAGTGGTTGGTCGGCTCATCTAGTAGCAGAGTTTCAGAACCGCTGAATAGGATTCGCGCCAGTTCAATCCTTCGACGTTGACCACCCGACAAAGTTCCTAAAGTTTGTGCCAGAGTGTCGACATTCAATCCAACGCTGGCTGCCAGTGATGCTGCTTCACTTTCTGCTGCATAGCCACCAGCTGTCTGAAACGACTCTTCTGCGCTGGCATACTTTCGCATTGCTTTATCGCGGACTTTTTCATCATCAGAACCCATGTCCAATTCACACTGGCGCATGCGTTTAATCAACTCGTCTAAGCCACGGGCGGACAAAATTCGATCCATCGCTATTACATCCAGATCGCCAGTACGAGGATCCTGTGGCAAGTAACCAACTGATGCTGAAGTCGCAATAACTCCCTTGGCGGGCTGAACTTGCCCTGCAAGCACCTTAGTTAACGTGGTTTTACCAGCACCATTTCGACCAACTAATCCGACCCGATCGCCGCTGTCTACTCGAAAAGTAGCTCCGGAAAGAAGTAACTCGGCACCCGCGCGCAATTCAATATCTGTTGCTTGAATCACGGTGAAAACTGGCCAATCTATAAGAGTGCGAAACCTCGCAACCTCAATGTTACCGCGAGAAGTTACAGGTTAAAACCTAGAGCGCGAAGCATTTCGCGTCCTTCGTCTGTGATCTTGTCTGGACCCCATGGTGGCATCCAAACCCAGTTCAGCTTGAAATCGGATACGTGACCATCAAGTGCGGCACGGGTCTGATCTTCAATAACATCTGTCAGTGGGCATGCCGCTGATGTTAATGTCATGTCGATTGTTGCAACGTTTCCGTCATCGACTGTTACGGCATAGACCAAACCAAGATCGACTACGTTGATGCCAAGTTCCGGATCAACAACATCTTTCATTAACTCAAAAACATCATCTTCTTGTAACACGGTCATCAGTTCTACTCCTTGTTTGATTCTGTAGAAATACTTGTTTCGAGCTGACCTTCAGCTCCCGCCTGAATTGCGGCGTCTTTCCACGCCATCCAGGCCAGCAATGCACATTTAACGCGCGCTGGGTATTGCGCTACTCCAGCCAAAGCAATGCCATCTCCGAGAATGTCTTCATCTGCCTCAACGGATCGCTGCAACATTGCAACTAAGTGCTCTACTGCAATGTCGCCAGTTTCAAAATCAAGGTTGTTTATCTGATCGAACATGATCGACGCAGAAGCTTGGCTAATTGAACAACCCATGTTGTCATAAGAGACCGCGATCTTGCCATCTGCTCCACGGCTAACGCGTAGCGTGATTTCATCACCACATGTTGGATTGACGTGATGGACTTCAGCATCAAATTGCTCGGCAAGTCCCTTGCCATGCGGATGCTTGTAATGATCCAAGATGATCTCTTGATACATGTTTTCAAGTTTCATAGCTAGACCCCGAAGAATTTCTTGGCTGAATAAATACCAGCGACCAAAGCGTCTACGTCTTCTAAGTCGTTATAGATGTAGAAAGTTGCTCGGGTTGTGGCCTGTACCCCAAAACGAACACAGGCAGGCTTGGCGCAATGCTGACCCACTCGAACTGCAATTCCGCTTTCATCCATCACTTGGCCAACATCGTGAGGGTGCAAGCCTTCGAGTGCAAAGGAAACTGCTGAACCACGATTCACAGAACTTGTCGGACCAATTACTCGCAAGCCAGGTATGTCAGCAAGGCCAGCTAGCGCAGCTTCAGTCAACATGTGCTCATGTTCGGCAACCCGATCCATACCTAAGGCGTTTAGATAGTCAACTGCAGCGGACATGCCAACTGCTTGCGCAGCCATTGGTACTCCGGCTTCAAATCTTTTCGGTGGCGCTGCAAAGGTAGTTCGCTCCATTGATACGGATTCAATCATCGAACCACCCGAAATGAAAGGCGGCATTGCAGATAGAACCTCAGACCTACCCCACAAGCAGCCAATTCCAAGTGGACCCAGCATCTTGTGACCACTCCACGCAATGAAGTCCACATCAAGTGCAACTACGTCAACAGGCATGTGCGGCACGCTCTGGCAAGCATCCAAGAACACTAATGCTCCAACAGATTTTGCAAGTTTCACAATCGCTGGAACATCATTAACTGTTCCAAGTAAATTCGACTGATGTGACACTGCAACGATCTTTGTGCGCTCATTGAACAGGCTCAGGTCGCTCAGATCAAGGCGTCCTTCATCGGTTAGACCGATCCATCGAAGTTTCGCCCCAGTCTTTTCACACAACTCTTGCCAGGGCACTAAATTTGCGTGGTGTTCCATTTCCGAAACCAGGATTTCATCACCCTCGGATAGAACGAAACGCTCCGCGCCTTTTGGCAAACTGGCACCTCGCGATGACTTCAAAGTTGCATTTAGAAATGAATACGAGACTAAGTTGATGGCCTCTGTTGCATTCTTTGTGAAAACCAAGTCATTCGGTTGTGCTCCTATGAAACTCGCAATGTTTGCTCGAGCATGCTCGAATGCATCCGTTGCTTCTTCTGCAAGAAGATGAGCTCCACGGTGAACTGCAGCATTGTGGGTCTCGTAGAAGTTGCGTTCCGCATCGAGTACCTGAAACGGCTTCTGAGAAGTCGCCCCGCTATCTAGGTACACCAAGCGCTGATCATTTCGGACTGTCCGTTTGAAGATCGGAAAGTCCGCTTTAATCGCGGCAACGTCTAGTTTTAACATGAATTATGCGGTTACAAACTGAGCGTAGCCATTAGCTTCGATGTCGTCTGCAAGTTCAGGTCCACCTTCACGAACAATACGACCGTCGTAGAAAACGTGAACGAAATCTGGCTTTACATACTTCAAGATACGAGTGAAGTGAGTGATCAATAGCACACCAGTCTCGCCCTTGGCGCATACGCGATTGATTCCTTCGGAAACTACACGGAGCGCATCAACGTCAAGTCCTGAGTCAGTTTCATCAAGTACAGCAATCTTTGGATTTATAAGTTCCATCTGAAGGATTTCAGTGCGCTTACGCTCACCACCGGAGAAGCCTTCGTTTACATTGCGCTCAGCGAACTGAGGGTCAATCTGCAATCCAGCCATTGATTCCTTTAGTTCTTTGATCCAGTGACGTAGGTTTGGTGCTTCGCCGCGGATCGCAGTGATTGAAGTACGTAGGAAGTTAGAGATTGATACACCTGGAACTTCAACTGGGTACTGCATGGCTAGGAAGAGACCGGCGCGAGCCCGCTCATCAACGCTCATTTCAAGAACATCTTGGCCGTCAAGAGTGACCTGTCCACCTGTGATTGTGTACTTAGGATGTCCAGCGATTGCATAAGCAAGAGTTGACTTGCCCGAGCCATTAGGACCCATAAGCGCGTGGATTTCGCCAGCCTTAACAGTTAGGTCAACACCGCGCAGAATTTCTTTCGGACCATCTTCGGTTGTTACCTCAACGGTTAAACCTTTAATTTCTAGAACTGACATAACTAACTCCTCGCACTTTCGGATAATGAAACAAAAATCATTGGATCAGACTGGTTTTCTTCTAGCTTTATTGCAAAGGTCTTCAGGGGTGAGGTTGCTGGTGGCCCGGAAGGCTTGCCAGTTCTCAAATCAAAGGATGAGCCGTGAAGCCAGCATTCGATCGCGCAGCCTTCAATGTCCCCTTCGCTTAGTGAAACTTCAGAGTGTGTGCAAATGTCGCTGACTGCAAAGATCTCGTCATCGATTTTTGCCAGCAAAACATCTTCACCATCAACAACCACACGTAATGGCTTAGAATCCTCCAGTGCCGACTTGCGCACTGTTTCGAACATCGTGGTCATTAGATATGTCCACCTAAACGTGCCTCGATGCTGTCTCGAACTCGATCATTGATTTCCGGAACTCCAATTTGTCCCAAAAGATCTTCGAAGAATCCGCGCAGAACTAATTTGCGAGCTTCGTCTTCATTGATTCCGCGTGACTGTAAATAGAACAGTTGTTCATCATCGAAGCGACCAGTTGTGCTTGCATGGCCTGCTCCAACAATCTCACCGGTTTCGATCTCAAGGTTTGGAACTGAATCTGCTCGCCCACCGCCGCTAAGAACTAGGTTGCGGTTGATCTCGTAGGTATCCGTTCCGATCGCATTTGCGCGAATCAAAACGTCACCAACCCAAACAGTGTGAGCATCTTCGCCATCAAGCGCACCCTTGTAAACCACGTTGCTACGGCAATTAGCCTCGCTGTGGTCAACAAATAGTCGGTGCTCAGCGTGCTGTCCAGCACCAGCGAAATACAGTCCGATTAACTCGGCCTGGCCACCAGGTGCCGCATAGTGAACGCTTGGCAAGATTCGCACTACTTCGCCACCAAGAGTTACTGAAACGTGCTTAACCGAGGCATCTCTACCTAAAGTGATGCGGTGTTGTGCAAGATGGACTGCCGATGCATCCCAGTCTTGAAGCGAAACCACGGTGACTGAACCGCCGTCAGCAACATTGATGTCAATGTTGCCAGCGTAGGTAGCGGCACCTATGTGATCGACAATAACTACAGCGCTAGCAAACTTCTCAACATTGATGTCTAGTTGACCAAAAGCAACAGAGTCTGATCCGACAATTGAAACTACAACTGATTCGGTTAGATTCTGGTTGGCTTCGATTGTTAGCGCTGATACCGCATCAAGTTGTGCCCAAGCACCAGCCGCAATCTTGTCTGTGAACCCACGTCGTTCACCAGACTTACTTCCAGCAATTTCAAAGCGCGAGCCATCGACTTTGTTAACTGCAATAGCCATGCTTCCCGTCGCAGCCACGTCTCCTTGGTGAAGGTCACGCAGTCTTGCCATTGGAGTGAAACGGAACTCTTCATCACGACTTGTTGGCGTTGGAAAATCCGACGGATTCAAAGATCGAATAACCGGCGTGTGATCCTTTGGCGGAACAATCGCTACTTCACGTTCTTTTACTTCTGTCATAACTAACCGACTGCGCCTTCCATTTGAAGCTCAATCAGACGGTTTAGCTCTAGTGCGTACTCCATAGGAAGTTCGCGAGCGATTGGCTCTACGAAGCCGCGAACGATCATTGCCATAGCTTCGTCTTCTTCCATGCCACGCGACATTAAGTAGAACAGCTGATCCTCGGAAACCTTGGATACAGATGCTTCGTGACCCAATGCAACATCGTCATCACGAACATCGACGTATGGATAGGTATCTGAGCGTGAGATGTCATCAACTAGCAAGGCATCACACTTGACGGTGCTCTTGCTACCGTGGCAACCCTCAAGTACCTGCACCAAGCCGCGGTAAGAAGTTCTTCCGCCACCTCGAGCTACAGACTTGCTGATGATTGATGAAGATGTGTAAGGCGCAGCGTGAACCATCTTGGCGCCAGCATCTTGATGCTGACCTTCACCTGCAAACGCGATGGAAAGCGTTTCGCCCTTGGCGTGAGGTCCCTGCAACCAAATGGCTGGGTACTTCATGGTTACCTTTGAACCGATGTTTCCATCGACCCATTCCATGGTTGCACCTTCATGCGCAACGGCACGCTTGGTTACCAAGTTGTACACGTTGTTAGACCAGTTCTGGATCGTGGTGTAACGGCAACGAGCACCCTTCTTAACAATGATCTCAACAACTGCTGAGTGCAATGAGTCACTTGAATAGATCGGTGCGGTGCAACCCTCTACGTAGTGAACATATGCATCTTCATCCACGATGATCAAGGTTCGTTCGAACTGACCCATGTTCTCAGTGTTGATTCGGAAATATGCCTGGAGTGGAATGTCTACATGCACGCCCTTAGGAACGTAAATGAATGATCCACCTGACCACACTGATGTGTTCAGTGCGGCGAACTTGTTGTCGCCAACTGGAATAACGGTTCCGAAATATTCGCGGAAAAGTTCTTCGTGCTCGCGTAGACCTGTGTCGGTATCTACGAAAATCACACCCAGTTCTTCAAGGTCTTCGCGAATCTTGTGGTACACAACTTCGGATTCGTACTGCGCGGCAACACCAGCAACCAAGCGCTGCTTCTCGGCCTCAGGAATACCAAGGCGGTCATAAGTGTTCTTGATATCGTCTGGCAGGTCTTCCCAGCTGTTTGCTTGCTTCTCAGTTGAGCGCACGAAGTACTTGATGTTGTCGAAGTCAATACCTGACAAATCACTACCCCAGTTAGGCATTGGCTTCTTGCCAAATAGGCCTAGTCCTTTAAGGCGAAGATCTAGCATCCACTGTGGCTCGCTCTTTAAGCCTGAGATGTTACGAACGACCTCTTCGTTAATGCCGCGACGGGCATTAGTACCAGCTTG
>JBIIZV010000031.1:0-8426 GCA_044346095.1 Candidatus Nanopelagicales bacterium | reverse complement strand
AAGCGTAGAAGCCAGACTCTTGATGCATGGTTGTCATACTGTCTAGTTGATCAACCATGATTGGATCTGCATAAGCCCAAGTGCCAGTCATTACTAATGAGCGAGCTAAGTCCGGACGAGCGTAAGCGAGCTCTTGTCCGATGCAGGCACCCATGCCGACCATTCCAACGATGTGGACGTTGGTCCAACCAAGATGATCAAGCAGCTGAGCTAAATCGTCAGCAAACAATTGCATCGTTGCTTCGCGAGAGTAGTCATCAGTGCTATCGCGCATGCCGCGGTAATCAAAGGTCAGAACTTCATACGTTTCAAATAAGTAACGCGGCGCATCTTTTTGCTTTCCGTGACAAAAAGTTCCCCATCCGCCCATTACGACTGCTTTATCAGCTCCAGGAATACCGGAAACTTCGTAATACATTGAGTGGCCATTTACATCTAACGTCGGCATAAGATCTCCAGGATCGAGGGGTTAATTACTCCAAATGTATACAAAGTTGAGTTTTTTGGCTCAAAAACCCAGTAACTGCGTTTCAAAATGTACTCTTTGGACACAAAATGCAGATTCTTTAGGACAAAGTTCCGTTTTCGCACTATGTTTCAGAGAAACGCTTTGTACGGATCTGTGTCCGTACTGTCTAGATTGCGATTTGAAACCGGAAGGAGTTCCCACGTGGATCTCGGAGTATTTTTACCAATTGGTAACAATGGTTGGCTGATCTCAACCACATCGCCACAATACAAGCCATCATTTGAACTAAACGTTGAATGTGTTCAGCGCGCAGAAAAGTATGGTTTTGAATTTGCACTGTCAATGATCAAGCTTCGTGGCTTTGGTGGACAGAGCGAATTCTGGGATTACAACTTGGAATCCTTTACGTTGATGGCAGCACTTGCTGCAAAGACTGAAAAGATCAAACTTTTCGCTTCAACTGCAATTCTTACTTTGCCACCAGCGATTGTCGCTCGTATGGCAACGACTATTGATTCCATCGCGCCAGGTCGATTTGGTGTAAACATCGTGTCCGGTTGGGCAAAGGGTGAATACGATCAAATGGGTCTATGGCCAGGAGACGAATACTTCGGCTACCGCTACGAATACTCAGAAGAGTATGTACGCGTAATGCAGGAACTTTGGTCAAAGGGCGTTAGCGATTTCAAGGGTCAGTTCTTCAAGATGGACGACTGCAAGATGTTGCCAAAGCCATCTTCAAAGATTCAGCTTGTAGCTGCCGGCCAGTCAGAACGCGGTATGCGTTTCTGTGCTGAATACGGTGACTACCAGTTCATTCTTGGTACTGGCGTAAACACACCTAAGGCATTTGCCCCAAGTGCTGAACAGCTTGTTCGTGCAACCAAGGAAACCGGCCGCGACGTCGGTGCTTTCGTTCTGTTCATGGTAATTGTGGATGAAACAGACGAAAAGGCCATGGCTAAGTGGAAGCACTATAACGCTGGCGCAGATGCTGGCGCATTGTCATGGATGGCTGGTCAGGCTGCTGCAGACGTTAATGCAGACGGTTCCGGTACCGCTGCAAACATTGCATTGCCAGAAGGCGCAATCAACTTCAACATGGGAACACTTGTTGGCTCATACGCCTCAGTTGCTCGCATGCTTGATGAAGTTGACACCGTTCCAGGCGTCAAGGGTGTCATGTTGACATTCGATGACTTCGTAACAGGCATGGACATCTTCGGTACAAAGGTTCAGCCTTTGATGAAGACCCGCGCTGGTAAGTAATACCTCTCGTTAAAAAACGAGCACCTGCAGATGCAGGTGCTCGTTTTTTTGTTCTAAAACTTTATGCTGGATCTGGTTGGCCAAGGATTTCTTCCCGAGCTGCAAGTACGTGAGCGCGCATAACGCTCGATGCCCAAACTTCATCTCCGGCTTTCATGGCATTAACAATCTCACGGTGATGGTGCAGACTTCGCTGTAGCGCTTCAGGGGAATAAACCTTGTAAGTCTGCATCACGATTGGTACGTGGATCAAAGTTTCAATCAATAGTCCAAGTCGAGTTGAATTCGACATCTCAATAATTTTGCCGTGGAAAATTCGGTTTCGAGCAGCTAGTGCTGGCAATCGAGTTTCCGAAGAAAGCTCCGTCTCTGCCAACTCTTCCATTTCGGTGCAAATGTTTTCTAGGAACTCAATCTCAGCAGCCGAAGCACGGGGAGTAGCTAACTCGCAAGCGTGTGATTCGAGAATTGATCGAAGATCAAAAATTTCTCGCAGATCATGCACGTCCCACTCGGCAACGCGCGCGCCGCGATTAGGTGATACATCTACCAGACCTTCAGCAGCTAGCCGACGCAACGCCTCGCGCACGGGAGTGCGAGAGATACCCATGCTTACGGCTAGATCTTCTTCAACTAGACGTTCCGAATTGGAAAGCTCACCATTAAGGATCGCGGTACGAATCTGTTCATAAACAGTGGTTGCGATCTTTGCCATGAGTTTGCTCCCGAAAGCTAGTGGCTATTTGCGAGACCAGGTTGCAAATTGTTCAACCTGACGTCCAACAGTTTCAAGGTTACTTCGTGCACCCTCATCGTCTGTGGTGCCGTCAGCTGAAAACTTTGTGATTGAGGCGTTGATGGTTGCGCCAAGCGGTGTTGGCCAAGCCCGAAGTGCATGTGCAACAACGCGAATCTGCAACAAAGTAGTTGCAGTTGCCTGCCAGCCATAGGCCACAGAGATGCAGCCAACTGCCATGCCATCTAGGTAAACCCGAGGACCTTCGCGAAGATCTTCGATGTAGTCAAGTGCGTTCTTGATCATGCCGGACATGCCACCGTGGTAGCCAGGTGTGCTGATGATCAAACCATCTGCTGCAGCAACGGCTTCAAGAAACTTCTTGGCATTGTCACTGCGATCTGGAGTTTCAGTGTCATAGATCGGGAACATAAGATCGCGACTTGTTATGTAAGTAACTTTTGCGCCCGCACCTTCGGCTCCACGACCAGCAACGCGAAGTGCTTGTTCGCTGGAAGAACCTGGGCGAGTGCTGCCACCAATGGCAAGAATGTTGATTGTCATAACTAAGCTCCTGATTTTCCAGCTGCAACCCAGGCAGCAACTTGTGCTAACTGACGACCTTGCACGAAGCAGGCCTTGAGTGAATCTTCATCCGGTACTGAACCCTTGCGAGAAACATGTGAGGCACCGTACGGATTGCCTGAAACTTTACTTACATGCTCATCGCCGTAACCGAGCGGCATGATCAACGAACCCCAGTGGTAGAAGTGGTTGTTGATAGCTAAGGTTGTTGACTCCAAGCCACCATGCGCAGTTGAGGCTGTCGTGAATGCAGTGCCGACAGTGTTTACCAATGCGCCCTTGAACCAAAGTCCACCAGTGGTGTCTAGGAAAGATTTCAACTGGGATGCTGGTCCACCAAAGCGAGTCGGGCTACCAAGTGCAATTCCGTCAGCCCATTCCAAATCATCAAGAGTTGCAATTGGCTCATTAGCCATTTCGTCAAAGTGAGCTTGCCATTTTGGGTTGCTAGCAATTGCATCAGCTGGAGCGGTTTCCGCAACGCGACGCACTCGAACTTCGGCGCCTACGCTGGCTGCACCTTCACCAATGGCATTAGCCATGGCGGCAATGTTGCCGGTTGCTGAGTAATAAACTACGGCGATCTTTGTCATGCTTTTTCCTTAGCTGGGAATTGGCCGGCGCGGCCAAGTAGTGCGGGTGCATCTTTCTCAAGAGCTTTAGATAACCATGATGCCGTACTCACTAATGCATCGTGATTTAGCCCAGTGGTCACACCCGAGCGCTCAAGCATGTAGTTCAAATCTTCAGAGGCTATGTTTCCAGTTGCGTTCGGTGCGAACGGGCAACCACCAAATCCGCCAACACTGCTGTCAAAACCAACAACACCGGCTTCTAATCCAGCCAAAGCATTCGCGTATCCGTTATTGCGAGTGTTGTGCAGATGTAAGCGCATAGGTTCGGTGGCAAAGCGCTCACGAACGGCTGCAGCTAAAGCGCGAACCTGCCACGGCACGCCAACACCGATGGTGTCAGCTAATCCAACTTCAGCAAGATGTAGTCCAACCATGCCATCCAAAACCCGAGCGATTTGATCAGTTGGTACTTCGCCAGCAAACGGACATCCGAAAGCCACAGCCACAGTCATGGTTAGTGGAACATTTTCTTCTTTACAAACATCAGAAACTTCTTTTGCCAGAACCAGCATTTCTGCCACAGTTACGTTTTGGTTAGCCAAACTCATCTCGTCGGTACCGGGAATGACTAAGTGAACCTCGTCCACCTTGCTATCTAGGGCACGATCCAAGCCCTTGCGATTCAGGATCAAGCCGGAGTAAGAAACGCCGTTATCGCGAGGAAGTCCTGCCATGACATCCTCAGCATTAGCCATCTGGGGGACTCGAGTCGGGTGCACGAAGGCCACAGCCTCGATGCGCTTGGATCCGGCATTACCAAGCTGGGTGATTAAATCGATCCGCTGATCTACAGAAAGCGGGATTTTCTCGTTCTGAAGGCCATCTCGTGGAGAGACTTCAATAATGGAAATATCGCTACGAGGAGTGGGCATTGTGGCAGTCATAGGCCTATTCTCGTACGAGATGGTATACAAGTCCACCTGAATTAGGATTTGGATTTCCCTGATTTATCGGGTTTTTCAGAATTTGGGTGGCGCGTAGGTTAAATTTTGTATACAAATAGAGCAGCCAATCGAAAAGGATTAATCGTGACTGGACCACTAAGTGACCTACGACTTGTTGAACTAGGTCAACTACTTGCCGGACCTTACTGTGGCCAGCTCTTGGGTGACTACGGCGCAGAAGTCATCAAGATCGAAGATCCAAAGCGTGGCGACCCTCTTCGCGATTGGGGTCAAGAAAAATCTCACGGCAAGTCCCTTTGGTGGCCGATCGCTGCTCGCAATAAGAAGTGTGTAACCGCTGACTTGCGCACACCTGAAGGTCAACAGATCGTAAAGGAACTTGTTGAACAATCTGACATGCTGCTTGAAAACTTCCGCCCCGGAACACTTGAGCGCTGGGGTCTCGGTTACGACGTTTTGTCCAAAATCAATCCAGGCCTAATTTTGATTCGCGTCAGTGGCTACGGACAAACCGGACCATACGCACCACGTCCAGGCTATGCCTCAGTTGGTGAAGCCATGGGCGGTCTTCGCTATGTAATCGGTGAACCAGATCGGATGCCAGCTCGTGCTGGTATCTCACTTGGTGATTCGCTTGCTGCAACTTTTGCAACACTTGGCGCATTGGCCGCTCTGCACTCGAAAGAAAAGACTGGCAAAGGCCAGGTTATTGATGCTTCGATTTATGAATCAGTCATGGCTTACATGGAATCTTTGATTCCAGAATGGGCCATCGGTGGATACCAGCGTGAGCGCACCGGTTCAGTTCTGCCAAAGATCACTCCAAGCAACGTTTACCCAACTAAGTCGGGCGAAATGCTTTTGATCGCAGCCAACATGGACACAGTATTCAAGCGCCTTGCCCATGCAATGGGTAAACCAGAACTTGCTGATGATCCAAAGTATGCAACTCACATTGCACGTGGAGACAACACCGCTGAACTAGATGCGATGATTGGCGACTGGAGTCGGACCTGGGAAATGAAAGATTTGATTAATCACTTAATCGAAGAAGAAGTTCCGCATGGTTTGGTCTACACCGCAAAAGATATGATTGCAGATCCACACATTCAAGCGCGTGAATCAATTATCAATGTTGATGTACCGGGCGTTGGAGAATTCCCAATGCAGAACATCTTCCCGTTCTTCTCAGATACCAAGCCATCAATTCGTTGGAGTGGTCCAGCGCACGGCGAGCACACTGACGAAGTTTATGGAGACCTGCTTGGTTACGACGCAGCCAAACTAGCTGACTTGCGGGCTAAAGGAATCATTAAGTAACTCTGAGTTATTGAAAGATTTTTTGAACTGGGTTTACTTGTACATCCAGGAGTAAATCTCTGGACGACGATCATTCCAAACTGGCCAGTCTTTGCGCGCCTTGGCAAGCAATGACATGTCTAACTCGGCATGAATGATTTCTGGGTAGTTGTGTCCACCCGCTTCGGCAAGAACTTCACCGGTAGGCGCGATCACGCAAGAGCGACCGAAGAAGTCGTGCGTTTTGCCGCCACAGGTTTCTTCACCAGAGCGATTCGATGCAATAACAAAGACTCCCATTTCCATTGCGCGCAGGCGCAAGTCATCGATGAATAAAGATTCACGCCAGCCAAGTGACGAAACGGCAAGCAATACAACGTCGGCACCAAGTGCACGGTTAGCCATCCAAGGTTCGGAGAAAGCGCGGTCATAACAAATCAAGGCACCGGTTGAAACTCCGTCAACATTAAAGTTCATCGGGCCTGGACCTGCTGTGCAGTATTCATCTTCGTGAACGTCAAGTGTTGGCATGTGAACTGATGGGGCAGTTAGCTTTCGAAAAGCTGGGTAAGTTTTTCCATCATGAGTCTTTCCGTGCACAACTTCACCTTTGCGACTAAGAATCACTAGAGAGTTGTAGCGAACGTCATTGTCGATCTCGTACATGCCAAATCCAAGGGCTGTGTTGTGATCTTTTGCAAACTTTGCGAACGCGGCTGTTGAAGCTCCGCCGATAACTGGCTCGGCCCAATCGCGATACTTCGGGCTCTTGTCGCCAGCCGCGAAGTAAGGAGTAGTAGCTAGCTCTGGAAGCAGAATCAAGTCAGGGTTAGTGGCTGCTGCTTGTTTTGATAGTTCGAGCAGCATTTCTACGTTTTCTGAAACATTCTGAGTGCAGTTACCACTTTGAACTACTGAAACCTTCACGGATCCTCCTGGTTTGGATATATGGCCAAACTAATGGACTTTCTATAACTTCGTATACAAAACTCGAACAATGCCCGATTTCAGTGGGTTTGGTTAAATCTGGACATTGTCCACTTAGCACCCAAAAACAAGCCAAATTCCCCCAAAAGTCCGAATATTTGGGGGAATTTTAAAAGTACCGTTACCTGAATGTTGTATACAAAGTTTCCGATAAGTCCTGCATTAGACCCATTTTTCCCCCAGACTTAATCTCATCGGAAGTCGTTTCTTGGGATGATTTAAGCCGAGGGAATAAAGGGAGATTACGTGTCACAGACCGTTTCGTTACGCCGGTTGAATCTTCGACGTAGAGGTGGCAAGGACAACACCAGTGCTGCCGTTTCAACGAGCTATCGCATTCAGGCTTACGCAATTTTGGTTGCATGGCTTGTGCTGTTTGCAATCTTCAGCTTGCTGCTCCCAGAAGTTTTCCCAACTTGGCAAAACGTAACTTCGATTGCAAACCAAAAAGCTGCCACAGTTTTATTGACCTTGGGTTTGGTGTTCGCACTTTCGGCTGGCGAGTTTGATCTCTCGATTGGTGGCGCAGTTTCGTTAGGCGCAGCGATTCCAGCATGGCTTGCAACGGTTCACGGAGTTTCACTTCCAATTGCAATTTTGATCACATTGGTTTTTGCAGCATTATTTGGATTTATCAACGGCCTGCTCAGCGTTAAGGGAAAAATCCCATCGCTAATCGCAACTCTCGGTACGGGCACAGCGCTCGGCGGCATAGTTAGCGGCATCGCAGGTAACACGACATTGAGCGTGCAGACCTTCTCATTCGTAGCGCTCGTGAAAACTAGAATTTTTGGTTTCTATGCGGCCTTCTGGTTCATGCTGATTTTGGTTTTCATAGCTTGGTACATCTTGGAGCACACACCAATCGGTCGCCAGCTTTACTTCGTAGGTCAGGGACGTGAAGTTGCACGATTAGCTGGTATTCGGACAAACGCATACCGCTACTATTCCTTAATTACATGCTCTACTTTGGCAGCCCTTGCTGGTGCCATGGTTCTGACAACTGCAGGTGCTGCTCAATCCAGCATCGGCAAGTCATATGTGTTGCCTGCATTCGCGGCAGCATTCTTAGGTTCAACTGCAATTAGGCCAGGACGTTTCAACGTCTGGGGCACAGTTGTAGCTGTATATTTCCTCGAAACCGGAATCACGGGCTTACAGCTCAAGGGCTTCGAGGTTTGGATTACAGATGTGTTCTACGGACTCGCGCTTGTTATTGGCGTGCTCGTAGCCACGGTGGCATCCAACCTTCGGTCGCGGTCGAGTGACTGAATCAAAACAACGGGAAAGGTACGTCTAATGCAAGCAAAAAAGAAAATGCGTTTCGGCTTCGTAGCCGCCGCACTTGCTGCTGGACTAGTTTTGAGCGGTTGCTCAAGCTCGTCTGAAGAAGCGGCAGAAACAGTAGCACCAACCGAGGCTGCTAGCGCACCTGCGGCTGCTGATGGCTTAGCAACAGCGAAGGCAGCATATGATGCCGCACTTGCTGCTTCTTTGACATTTGCATACCCAGGCGATGCGTTTGATGCTTCAGCTGCTTC
>JBIIZV010000030.1:0-8557 GCA_044346095.1 Candidatus Nanopelagicales bacterium | reverse complement strand
GTCTTTACACAACACACACTCCTGCAGGCCATGACCTCAAGATGGATGCCGTAGCTGCTGACTTGGGTTCGGCTTGGGAATTGATGCGAGTAGCTATCAAGCCTTACGCTGCTTGTCACTTCACACATGCCTGCATTGATATTGCAATTGAACTTGCAACTGAAAACAACCTAACTGCCGCAGACATCGAATCCGTGACCACAATCGTGCCAGCACAGGTTGTACCAGTGGTTTGCGAACCCGCACAGGCAAAACTAACTCCACGCAGTGATTACGATGCTAAATTCTCATTGCCATTCATCGTTGCTACTGCAATTGCAAAGCGCCGCTTTACTTTGGCGGATCTTGATGATGATTGCCTAGTTGATCCTGAACTATTGGATTTGGCAGCAAAGGTCTCCTACCAAAACGATCCAAATCCAACATTCCCGAAGTACTTCCATGGAGAAGTAATCATTCAGACTAAGGACGGTCGTACTCTTCGTAAGCGCGAAGACATTAATCGTGGTGCTGACGAGCGTCCACTGTCTACAAGTGATGTTGAAACTAAGTTCCGTGACAATGTCTCGCTAGTAGCAGGTACAGATGTAGCCGATCGAGTTTTGAATGCAGTTATGTCTTTGCCAACAACCAAGAACTCGCGTGATTTTGTTGAGGCCTTAAGAACTAAATGACACTTGATGTAACCGGCTTAAGTCTTAGGGATTTCACTTCATGTGGTGGATGCGCTGCTAAAGCAGATGCATCCTTGCTGAAGTTACTTCGGTCTGCCGCCTACGACCAACAAGGTATCGACACTCTTGTTGGTCTAGCGGCGCCTGATGATGCGGCCGTTACCGCAGTTAATGAAACTACATCACTCATAACTACTGTTGATTTCTTTCCTCCGGTTGTTAGCGATGCCTTCGAATACGGATACGTAAGTGCTCTGAACTCCCTTTCTGACATTTATGCCATGGGTGGTTTAGCAAAAACAGCGTTGCTGGTTTGTGGTTTTCCAAAGGAAATTGCTGATGCGGAAATTTCAGCATGTGTGTCTGGCGCAGCTTTAGCCTGCAAGGAAGCCGGAGTTGAAATTCTTGGTGGTCACACAGTTCGGATCGCCGAACCAATCTTTGGATTAGCAGCTACTGGCTATGTTCATCCAAGTGAAATCTGGCGCAAGACTGGAATGGCAGATGGTGACTTACTCATGCTCTCCAAGCCATTGGGTGTTGGAGTCTTGCTTTCTACTCGAGAGCAAAGTGATGAAGAGATCGCCCTAGAGCAGATGAAAGTTTCTAATTTAGGTGCGCGAAACTCACTGGCGCAGTTGGGATCGGCCGTGCATGCCGTTACTGATGTCACAGGATTTGGATTAATTGGCCATCTCAGCGAGATGCTTGGTAACTCATTCCTAAATGCTCAAGTTCAACTTCCTTCTCAAGCAGTTTTACCTCAGGCGCAATCACTTTTTGATTCTGGAAAAAGAACTTCAGCTGACGCGCGCAACCGCGCTGCGTTAGATCGAGAAGTCTTGGGATTGAATGATGAGAACTCCCAGGCTGCACTTTTCGACCCGCAAACAAATGGCGGACTCTTGGCCAGTATCGATCCTGAGTTTGAAATTCAACTCATAGAACGAGGATTTATCACAGTAGGTAAAGTTGTAACTGGCTCGGGGAAAATCGAAATCTTAAGTCACCAATAGCAAACAAAAGGATAAACAATGCCACGCCCCCTTGAAGGAATCACCGTTCTCTCCCTAGAACAATTCGGAGCAGGACCATTTGGCACTGTCCATCTTGCAGATCTTGGTGCCCGAATCATCAAGATTGAAGATCCAAGTTCCGGTGGTGACGTTGGCAGATATGTTCCGCCTTATGCACATGAGGAAGACTCACTATTCTTTGAGGCATTCAATCGAAACAAAGAATCAATTTCGCTAGATCTTTCTACACCTTCAGGTCGAGCGACTTTCGAAGACTTGGTTAAGCAAAGCGATGCGGTCTATTCGAACTTGCGTGGCGATGTTCCAGCAAAGCTGAAGATCACTTATGAAGATTTAAAGCATTTGAATCCAGCAATTGTCTGCTGTTCACTAAGCGGTTTTGGCATGAGTGGTCCACGCTCGAAAGAACCCGGATATGACTACATGTTGCAAGGTCTAGCGGGCTGGATGTCACTTACTGGTGAGCCAGATGGCCCGCCAACTAAGAGTGGCTTGTCATTAGTTGACTTCTCTGGTGGCTTTGTTGCAGCACTAGCCTTAGTCAGCGGAATTCATGCCGCCAGGCGCGATGGTGTTGGTATGGATTGCGATGTTTCGCTTTATGACACCGCACTTTCCATGACTAGCTACATTGGTGCCTGGCACTTGTCGGGTGGCCACGAACCAATTCGTCACTCGCATTCGGCACATCCTTCGTTAGTGCCATTTCAGGTCTTCCAGACTAAGGATTACTGGATCGTTATTGGTTGCGCTAAAGAGAAGTTCTACGAGCGTCTGTGTGAAGTGATTAAGCGTCCTGACTTAGCTACCAATCCAGATTTTGCTAACTTCACAGTCCGATATGAAAATCGCGATGCTTTGGTTTCGCAACTTGATGACATCTTCAAAACTCGTACCACTGCGGAATGGCTAGCTGACTTAGTTCCAGCAGGTGTACCAAGTGCACCTGTGAATACAATTGAACAGGCTTTCAAAGAAGAGCACACCATCGCTCGAGAAATGATTGCACATAGTGAGCATGAGTACTTTGGCAAACTTCGCACACCGGCATCACCAGTTAATGTCGGGCCAAAGCGTCAGACTTACCAGCGCGCTCCAAAGCGTGGCGAACACACCATTTCAGTTCTTAAGGAAATGTTGGACCTTACTGACGAGCAGATCCAGGCACTTGAAGCAACTGGTGCCTTTGGAGAAGCTAAGTGAAAGCCTGGGATGGCGCAGCGTATGACGCCTTGCCACTTCCCCATGAGCAATGGGGTATCCGAACTATTGCCGCTCTAGATCTGCAGCCTCACGAAACGCTTTTAGATGCAGGTTGCGGAACCGGACGAGATGCGCAATTGGCATTTGAACAGCTTCCAAATGGCTCACTTGTTTGTGTAGATCAAAGCAGCACCATGCTTGATCAGTGTCGCAGTCGCTTTGGTACCGATTCGCGAGTGCGCATCATGGAAGGTGACTTGGACAAAGCCCTTCCAGTGGAACCAGAAAGCATCGATGCAATCATGTCGGTGGCTGCACTTCACTGGCTTGCCGATCACAACAATGTTTGGCAGCACTTCTTTAATGCCCTAAAGCCTGGTGGACGTCTTGCAACTGACTGTGGTGGGTTTGGAAACTTGGAAAAGACTTTGGCTTTAGTGCCACAGATTGATCCAAATATTAAGTTTCCTAACTGGTACTACGCAAATGTGACTGACACTGAGGCGTTACTTAAAGCAGCTGGATTTGTTGACATAGAAGTAAGTCTTCGTCCGCATCCAACTCCCCTTCCGGACAAACAAACTTTGGCAACTTACTTGCGGACTTTAGTTTTCCGCGAATGGAATGACGACCAAATTGCCAAGATGTCAGAGTTATTGACTGATAACGCTCTTGATTACGTTCGGCTTGAAGTTCGCGCGCGTAAAGCCTGAGTGAATCAAGTGACCGATAGTGCATTAAGGCTTGGCGTCCTATCTCGGCGAGCCCCAATTGGTCACACTTCAGATTTAACGGCCACTCTTGAACATGTCGGTGGGTTAACCAGAGTTTTGCCGGCATTGGCTGAGTTCGCCAACATCGATTGGACGGCTTTAACGACATATAGCCTCTTAGGACTACCTAAGTCTTACTCGTTTTCAGAAATTTCAAATCAGATTCATAAGCACGACCTAAACGTATATCTAGTCGAAGTTGAATCTGAAAAACTGGCTATGGGCGATTGGTTTTGCACTCACTACATCTGGCCGCTTTTGCATGATTTGCCCGTACCTGAACTGGTTGATGAAATGCTTGAGCAACATTTCAATGCAATTCGAAGTACCAGTCGTGATCTGGCCGCTGAATGTCTTGACATCAACAATGACGGCTACTTTGTTAATGACTTCCAGCTTTCGCAAGTTCCCACAGCGCTCCGAGAACTTGAACCGAATACGCCAATCACCTTCTTTTTGCATACTCCTTGGCCTAGGCCCATTCCCAGTAACACCGATGCAATTAAGATCCTGGAATTCTTGGCTACCGGGATGCTGTCTGCTGATGTGATTGAATTTCAGACTCAAAATGACTTGCAGGAATTTGAAAACTTTGTCATTACGCACCTGCCATTGGGACTGGAGGGCGTGAGGTTGGACGTTAATCCAGTGTCAGTTGATGTCCAGACTTTGCAGGCACAGCCACTGCCTATTGAAGGCACGATGATACTCCTTGAGGACGAAATAAGTTATGTCCATATCGCCCGAAGCGATCCGATAAAGAACACTTTGGCAACGATCACTGCCTTCACCGAATTGGCAATGCACATCACGGGCTCAATGCCACGGAGTTACTTGGATATCTACTTGGTGCCGTCTCGCCAACAATGGCCTAAGTACCAATCTTTGATGACCCAGATAACGGAGTGCGTCGGCAAGAGCAATGTCCAACTAAGTTCCCTTGGCTACAAACCAATCCGCCTTCACATTGGCAATGACTACCAACGAGCAAGCCAGGCGCTCACCCGTTATGACTACTTAATTGCTTGCTCGTTAGCCGATGGCCTAAATCTAGTAGTCAAAGAAGGTGCGATCTTGAATGAACGAAACGGTGTGATCGTAAGTAGCAATAAAGTTGGAGCCATGGCTGAGCTTGGAGATTTCTGCATCATTGCTGCGGATATAACCTCGACTGGGATCGCCACTTCCCTGTTGGAAGCGCGTAACTTAAGCACGGAATCTCGCAGAAAAATGTCATTTGAACTGAAGCGTCAGATTCAAGAATTTGATCTTGGGCTCTGGGCTCAATCAGTTGTTGCCCAATTCAAAATTCTTGAAAAGGTTTAAGTCTTAAGACTCGCTAGCCTGCAAACTCACATCAGTTATGCGTACGCCATTTACGTCAACCAGATTCTGATCCATATTCAACAAAGCAAACTTCAAACGATCAATGTCAGACAGATTTCCCTTGTTTCGAGTGCGAACATCAAGTTCAATGGTCACGCGCAAGTCTTGTGCTTGACCTACCGTTACGCCAGCTGCCTTTGCCATCTTGTCAGCAACAATTGAGGTGATTTCTCCCCGAGCAACCATTGCTGCCAGCGATGCGGCAAGCTCAACCTTCCACTTGTCAGCATCCTTTGGACCCAAGTAAACCGGTTCGTTGTTTCCAACGTAATGCGGACGCCAGACAAAGAAAGAAGATAGTTCACCAGTTGGAACCAGTGTGAATTCGCGCTCTACCTTGACCCGGCGTGGGCCTGGGTAAGGCATTGGAGTGTTCTGCACACCAATGGTGTGTGGGAACCAGCGGAATTCGCGCTTAACGAATCCAACTGAGTGTGGCGCCCAAACAAATGTGGATGGCTGCTTCTCGTATTGGACCGGCGGTGGTGCTGGTGCTGGCCATTCAACTTCGGTCTTGTAGCCAATCTTGTGTGGTGACCAGGTGTAGTTACGTGTGACATGAAGGTAAGGACCCTTTAGTCCGTTCATGTGAGGGCGCCAGACGAAGCCGCGCTTAATGCCGCCACCCTTACGAGTACCCAGGTAACTTAATTCAACAATCTTTTCTGGTGTTAACTCTCGGCCAGTTAGTTCTGCAACAACTTTGCCTTCTGCAAAGATAAGCACTCGGTTACAGATGTTAGCTAGATCTTCGTGTTCTGCAGAGGCAACAATTACGCCTGCACCGGCACGAGCGGCATCAGCGATCTTTCCAAAGATTGCTGCCTTGCTTCCTACGTCAACGCCCTGTGTTGGTTCGTGCAACAAAAGTACATCTGGCTTGATTTGAATCCACTTAGCCAGCAAAGCTTTCTGCTGGTTTCCACCAGAGAGTTTGCGCAGTTCAATTCCTGGAACTGGTGGCTTTACGTCAAACCGACGTAGCAGTTCGCCAACATCTTTCTTCAACTTATTCTTGCGCAGGCGCCCTGCTGAAAAGTATTTGCCAAGTACTGGCATGCCAACGTTGTCAGTAAGTGTTGCTAACAAAACGCCACTCGCGCCGGTTCGATCACCAGGCAAAAGTGCGACACCAGCGTCTACTGCCTTACGTGGGTTTAAATCTTCTTTTTCAAACTTCTTGCTCTTGATGGTTATCGTGCCATCGGTGTGTTCAAGCGCACCGAATAATGCATAAGGAACTTGATCGTGACCGGCACCCATTAGGCCAGTCATACCAAGTACTTCACCGCGACGAAGTGTGATGTTCAATTTTGGAATAGATCCAGCAGCCATGTTCTTGGTCTGCAGCACAACTTCCTTAGAAGGAGTTGGTACATGATCTGGGTAGAACGCATTTAGCGACTGACCAAGAATCATTGCAACGAGATCAGCTTCTTTGGTTTCCTTGGTGTTTACGGTGGCAACCTTGCGGCCATCGCGAAGTACCGAAATCCGATCGGTTAAGTTCAAAATTTCATCGGTACGGTGACTGATGAAAACTACACCAGTTCCCTGTCGCGTCACCTTCTTGACTGCGTCAAAAAGCTTGTCTACCGATTCACTAGGTAGGTACGCGGTTGGTTCATCCAGAACTAGAACGTGACCCTCAGGGTTTGTGGCAATTTCGCGGATAGCACGAGCGATGGCAACAATTGCTCGATCAACCGGAGGTAAAGCACCAACCGGAGTTAGTGGATCCCACTTCAATCCAAACTGGGAAAGCTGATATGCAACTGCACTTTTTTCATCAGCCCATGGAATCTTAGATAGTCCGCCACGGCGCCAAGTGCCTAGACGTAAATTTTCAAGAATGCTAAATGCTGGAACTAAACCTAAGTCTTGGTGAACGAAAACCATGCCAAGTTGTGCAGCATCGCTGCCGCGAAGTGGAAGTTCAATATCTTCACCACGCAAAACCAATTTTGTGCCACGGTCAGGCTCGTGGAAGCCGCTGAGGACTTTAATCAGTGTTGATTTACCGGAGCCGTTGCGACCTACTAGGCCATGAATCTCGCCAGGGCGAACATCAAAATCTACATTTGAAAGTGCTTTGGTTGGTCCAAATGTTTTGGACAGATTTGTGAACTCAAGTACTGGGCTGATGCCACTGTCTTCAGTCACTTTTATCTCCTGCACTAAATCTTTTAACTTAACTTTAAAATCTTTTCTTGCAAACTTAAAGAAGAGTGTGACTGGTTGGAGTCATTTCTGACTCCAACCAGTCACAACTAATTACTAGCTAGCGGTCCAGAACTTTGCGAATTCTGCTGCAAAGTCGATTCCGTACCAGTTAACTGAATCTTCTACAGTTGCATCGATTGAACCAATGTTTGATTCATCGAATACCTTGCAGGTGATTCCGTAGTTGGCTGGAACTGCATTACCAGTTAGCAGGCGTAGGCCAGCATCAACTGTTGCGTATGAGAACCAGTCATTTGGACAACCGACGTCCATCTTTACTGAGCCTGTGCCAATGCCAGCTGCAACTGCAGGAGTCATGTTAAATGACGACTGGATTGCGGCTGAACCTGCAGCGTCAAGACCAGCGCCAGTAGCGATAGTCATGCCGTCGTAGATTGGCATCAAGTGAGTGATGGTTGGGTCTGCTGTAACAGCGTTCTTTGCAACACCATCAAGTGTTCCATCGAACCAAGTTGCAAGCGGAGCATCCTGGTAGTCAACCTTGGCGTCTGGGCAAACTTCGCCTACACGATCCTTGATTGTCTGAATCATGATTGGGCTGGAGGCTTGGCCTTCAGATCCCCAAACAACTGCATTGCCAGCACCTTCACCAGTTACACAGAACCAGTCAGCCATCAAGCTAGCTGCAAGTGTGTAATCGAATGATGGATCTGCAGCAATACCGTCAGCTACTGCAACGCCTGGGGCAGCAGTCTGGTTGGTTGTCATTACAGGAATGTCACCCAAGTCAGTTAGCGGAATAAGAGCTGCTGGAACTGCGTTGGTGATGATTAGGTCAACCTGATCAGTTACTGCCTGTGCGAAGAACTTAGGAAGTGGATCGATAACGCCACCTGCATCGCTCTTCTGTGTAACAGTTACACCCTGTCCTTCAAGACCAGCTGCAATTGTGTCTGTCCACTGCTTTAGTACTGGAATCTGGTCGTTGATCGAAATCATTGCAACCTTCTTGCCAGAAGCAGCTGAAGCATCAAACGCATCGCCTGGGTATGCAAATGTCAAAGAAGCAGCAAGTGCGGCATCGTATGCTGCCTTCGCTGTTGCTAAGCCATCGGCAGCCGCAGGTGCGCTAGCAGCCTCGGTAGGTGCTGCTTCTTCTTCAGACGAGCTTGAGCAACCGCTCAGAACTAGTCCAGCAGCAAGTGCGGCGGCTACGAAGCCGAAACGCATTTTCTTTTTTGCTTGCATTAGACGTACCTTTCCCGTTGTTTTGATTCAGTCACTCGACCGCGACCGAAGG
>JBIIZV010000029.1:0-8650 GCA_044346095.1 Candidatus Nanopelagicales bacterium | reverse complement strand
TGTCGTTGGCGCTCGCTCAGCCACTTCATATGGTCAGCGAATTGCTTACGAATTAGGAATGCAAGGTGCGAAAGAAAACGTCGGAATCATCTCCGGTGCAGCTTATGGAATTGACGCAGCTGCCCATCGCGGATCGTTAGCAGGGCTAGGAAAAACCGTTGCGGTCTTAGCCTGTGGCGTTGATGTTGCATACCCGATTTCGCATCGAGGATTGCTTTCCACCATCACGGACACAGGCGTAGTGGTCAGCGAAGCACCACCAGGATCCAAGCCACATAAACACCGATTCTTGATCAGGAATCGATTAATTGCAGCACTTTCCCAATCCACAGTTGTGGTTGAGGCCGCGCTACGGTCCGGTTCACTGTCTACATCCAATTGGGCTCACGTTCTCAATCGACAGATCTGGGGGATACCTGGTCCAATTACCAGTGCCACGTCTGCAGGAGTGCATGCTGCAATTCGCGACAACATGATGAAGATCGCAACAAGTGCGGACGAGATTTTTCAAGATCTAAAATCCCCAACGCTTCCGGTGCAACTTGGCTTGTTGGATGGCGCCATTGTTGGACTTCTTTCCGATGTCCCTAGATCAACTCATGAACTTGCTATGCACTTTGGCACAGAAGTTGATTTCCATGACCTACAAGCGGCGCTTTCGCTCTTGGAACTTCGCAAGCTGATCTCGCTCTCAAATCAAGGCTGGAAACTAGTCAAGTAAAAAGTCTTGGCAGCGCAATGCCCAATGTTCTTGCTATTTTGCTTCAGGCTTGCAACGGTAGAGGTATGAGTAGTACTGAGTTGGAAGAAGTTAGCACTAACTTCAGTTCAGCCAGTGCTCGATTCATCCAGCACGTTGAACTCGAGTTGGGTAGAAGCCAAAACACCTCAAAGGCTTATCGAAAAGACCTAGACAACTTGTTTTTGTTTGTGCAATCGCGAGGTTGCCAGGAATTGCAAGATATTGGAATTGTGGAACTGCGCGGATGGCTTGCGAGCCAACGCGTGGCTGGACTTTCTTCAGCAACCATTGCGCGCCGCGCAACATCAATTCGAATGTTTTTTGCCTGGGCTACTCACACCAAGTTGATTTCGGAAGATCCTGCTAGCGCATTAGTGATTCCTAAAGTCAGCAAGAAATTGCCACACATCTTGCAGCAAAACCAAGCTGAGAATGTCATGGAGCGCGCCGCGCTTCGAGCCGATGACAATTCGCCAACTCATATTAGAGACCAAGCAATGCTGGAGCTTTTGTATGCAACTGGCATTCGTGTTGGCGAATTAGTTGGACTAGATATTCATGATCTTGATCCGACTCGAAGAACCATCAGAGTTTTAGGAAAAGGCTCGAAAGAACGAGTTGTACCTTACGGCGCAATCGCAGAAAAAACTGTCGAGAAGTATTTAGCAGTTGCTCGGCCGGCACTTGCAAATGATTCAAGTGGTGCTGCGCTGTTCTTAGGTTCTCGTGGAAAGCGAATTGATCAACGAGTTGTGCGAACCATGGTGCACGAAGTTTTATCTAGCCTTGAAGGTGTGCCAGATCTTGGGCCTCATGGTTTGCGACATTCAGCTGCTACGCATCTGATTGAAGGTGGCGCAGACATCAGAGCAGTGCAAGAAATTCTCGGCCACTCGAGTTTGGCAACCACCCAGCTCTACACACACGTATCTATGGACCGACTCCGCGCTGTGTTTGAACAGGCACACCCGAGGGCTTAAACCCTCGGGTGCATAAGCATCGTCACGTGCGTGAGCATCAATTAAGACTTGGGCAGTAACCGCACGCGCTTTTGAACTAATGAAAGTGGGTTTAAGTACTTCTCGCCCCGAAGTAATCCCCAATGCAAGCAGCTAACTGTTGCTTGAGATGAGCAGTGACTTTCACCTGGACTCAGCGTTCCAATCACATCACCAACTCGAACTCGTGATCCAACAATTACCGAGGCAGTTACGGGTTCATAAGTTGTTCGAAGTTTTCCGTGCTTGATCACGACAACACCTTTGCCCGCAACTAGGCCAGCAAACGTAACTACGCCATTGCCAGCGGCTAAAACTTGATCGCCACTTTGCCCAACCAGATCAACGCCGCGGTGTCCTGGCAGCCAGTTCTGCGCCGGGCGATCAAAGCCCGAACTGAGCTGGGCAGGGTTCATGGGCCAGTCCCATTGCTTTGCCCCATGGGCTGGACTGGGCTGAGTTAATCCGGCAGCCAAAACGATCGCCAAGGTGAAAACCCTAAGTATTGGGCGAAAAACCACAGATTCCATAGGACAAGGATCGCCTTGATCCGATTGGACCCCAATCCTGCCAGGCCTGCTGTGGAATGGCCCAGGCTGTGGTTTTTAGGACACCAAAACCCCCGTAAACTAAGGGATGCACCTAGCAATAGGTGACTTCACAGGTTCAACAAAGTGAATCGTTAGACCATCGGTCCTGGCAACGGGCGGTCTCCGACACGAGAACCAAGGATGACTTCAACCGAAGTCATACAAACCGCAATGAGGTTGGTTAACGCCAGCCTAAGAAATAGGAGTACAACCATGGCCGTCGTATCGACGCGACAGCTGCTGGATAACGGTGTTCACTTCGGACATCAGACCCGCCGCTGGAACCCAAAAATGAAGCGCTTTATTTTCACTGAGCGCAATGGCATTTACATCATCGACTTGCAACAGTCACTTGCTTACATTGACCGCGCATACGAATTCGTCCGCGAAACCGTAGCTCACGGTGGCACTGTTCTTTTCGTAGGTACCAAGAAGCAGGCTCAGGAAGCAATTGCAACTGAAGCTGCTCGCGTTGGTATGCCATACGTAAACCACCGCTGGTTAGGTGGAATGCTTACAAACTTCCAGACCGTTTCAAAGCGTATTTCTCGCATGAAGGAACTAGAGCAGATCAACTTTGATGATGTTGCTGGTTCAGGTCTAACTAAGAAAGAACTTCTTGTTCTTCGTCGCGAAAAAGAAAAGTTGGAACTTGTTCTTACTGGTATTCGCGATATGCAGAAACTTCCAAGTGCAATTTGGGTTGTTGACACAAACAAAGAGCACATTGCAGTTGGCGAAGCCCACAAGCTAAACATCCCAGTTGTAGGCATTCTTGACACCAACTGTGATCCAGATGTTGTGGACTACCCAATTCCAGGAAATGACGATGCACTTCGCGCAGTTGGTTTACTAACTCGCGTAATTGCAGATGCAATTGCTGATGGCTTGATGGCACGTGCTGGCGGTGCAGTTGCTGGTGCACCTGCAGATGCAGGCGTAGAACCACTTGCTGACTGGGAGAAGGAACTTCTAACTGGAACTGCAGATGCAGCACCAGCTGAAGCTCCGGCTGCCGAAGCACCTGCTGCTGAATAAGCATTCGTAACTGCGGGCATAACTTTGCCCGCAGTTACAAAACTAGTTACCCAAGATCTACTGACCCCAAAACATAAAAGGAAATAATTCATGTCTATTTCAGCCGCGGACGTAAAGAAACTTCGCGACATTACTTCAGCCGGAATGATGGAGTGCAAGAAAGCACTTGAAGAATCAAACGGCGACTTTGATAAGGCTGTTGAGATCCTACGTATCTCTGGAGCTGCAAAAGCAGCAAAGCGTGGTGCAGAGCGTGAAACTTCAGCTGGCATCGTTGCACAAAATGCAGGCGTTCTTGTTGAACTACTTTGCGAGACTGACTTCGTAGCAAAGAGCGAAGACTTCCTAAAGCTAGGTGACGAAATTGCAGCTGCAGTTAAGTCAGCCGGCGCTAAGGATGCAGCAGCAGCTGCAGCGCTTACTCTAGGTAACGGAAAGACTGCAGAACAAGCAGTTGCAGATATGGCCGCAGTAATTGGCGAAAAGATCGAACTTGGTCGCGTAGCCAATCACGAAGGTGACGTTGCGGTTTACATGCACCGTCGCTCAGCAGATTTGCCACCAGCTGTTGGCGTTTTGGTTTCCTACTCAGGATCTGAAGAAGCAGCTCGTGCCGCCGCTATGCAGATCGCTGCGATGCGCCCAAGTTACCTAACTCGGGAAGAAGTTCCAGCAGATGTAGTCGAAAATGAAAAGCACATTGCTATGGAAACTGCCAAAGAAGAAGGCAAGCCAGAAGCTGCACTTCCAAAGATTGTGGAAGGCCGTGTAAATGGTTTCTTCAAGGACAACTGCCTACTAGAGCAGTCCTCAGTTATCGATAACAAGAAGTCCGTTAAGCAGGTTCTGGAAGAAGCCGGAACTAGCATCACTAGCTTCACCCGAATTGAAATTGCTGGCTAACTAGCAATCTCTAGCCTCTTTTGGCGCTATCTCCCGACTGTGATCCAGCCGGTGGGGTGGCGCCAAAAGTATTTTCCGGTGGGAGTTTTGCGGGGGCACTGCAGACTTTTTCGGGCAAGTAAGGCAAGATTAAGGGCGTGAGCACATCTGAAAAATCCATCTGGCCGGGTGTTCCGCAAGGTGGCTGGAAGCGCGTACTTCTAAAGCTTTCCGGTGAAGCCTTTGCTGGCGAAGGAAAACTAGGCGTAGATCCAGATGTCGTAAATGACATTGCTCGCCAAATTGCTGAAGTAGTTCAATCTGGAGCTGAAGTCGCAGTTGTTATCGGTGGTGGTAACTACTTCCGCGGCGCGCAACTAGCTGAACGCGGTATGGATCGAGCTCGAGCTGACTACATGGGTATGCTCGGCACCGTCATGAACTGCCTAGCGCTTCAGGATTTTCTCGAAAAGCAAGGTGTTGCCACTCGAGTTCAGACTGCAATTCCAATGAGCCAAGTTGCCGAGCCTTACATTCCAGGCCGCGCCGTGCGTCACTTGGAAAAAGGCCGCGTTGTTATCTTCGGCGCGGGTCTTGGTACTCCTTACTTCAGCACTGATAGTTGCGCAGCCCAGCGCGCACTTGAAATTGGTTGCGAAGTTGTTTTGATGGCTAAGGGTGTGGATGGCGTTTATGACGACGACCCTCGCACAAATGCCTCAGCCAAGCGCTACGAAAACTTAAGCCATGATGATGTGCTAACTCAAAATCTTAAAGTTGCTGACGCCACAGCAATCAGCCTTTGCCGCGACAATGATCTGCCTATCGTAGTTTTCAATTTGCTAGTTGATGGAAACATCGCTCGCGCAGTTCGTGGAGAAAAAGTCGGAACCCTAATTAAGACCAGTCGCTAGAGGATTTGAGTAGACATGATTAACGAGACCTTAAAAGATGCCGAAGAAAAGATGGCAAAGGCAACTGAAGTAACTCGAGAAGAATTCACCACCATCCGGGCCGGACGTGCCAATGCTGCACTGTTTTCCAAAATCATGGTGGAGTACTACGGAACCCCAACACCGCTGCAGCAAGTTGCTTCGATCCAGACTCCAGAACCACGTGTAGCTGTTGTTACTCCGTTCGATAAGTCTGCGCTTGGTGCAATCGAGCGTGCGATTCGCGATTCTGATTTAGGTGTTAATCCTTCAAATGATGGCGCAATTGTTCGCGTGCCGTTCCCGCAACTAACTGAAGAGCGCCGCAAGGAATTCATCAAAGTTGCTAAGGCAAAGGCTGAAGATGCTCGCATTGCAATCCGCAACATTCGCCGCAGTGCTAAAGAAGCCCTAGAAAAAATGGCTAAAGATGGCGATGTAGGTAAAGATGATGTGGCTCGCGCTGAAAAGGCTTTAGAAGACTTAACAACCAAAGCTGTAGGCCACATTGATGACATGCTTAAGCACAAAGAAGCTGAACTTCTAGAGGTCTAGTCAATGACTTCTAACCAAACCGATTACGGCAAAGCCGGAAGAAATCTGCCGGCAGCAACTGCAGTCGGAATTGGACTCCTAGTCACGGTTATCGCATCACTTTTCATTGATGTTCGATTCTTTGCAATCTTGGTTGCCTTTGCAATCACACTGGCAGTGCGAGAGCTAAGTACTTCGCTTGTGGTTGGCCTTTCTGATCGCATGAGCATATTGCTGCAGATCTTGGCCCCAGCCATTGTGGTGTCTGCTGCAGTTTGGGGTATCGAAGGCTTACTAGCCGCATTTGTGGGCAGCTCACTCATAGTGCTAACAGTTCGACTACTTGATGGCCAAGAAGCTTACGTTCATCATGTATCACGTTCGATCTTTACTTTGGTCTACGCTCCGCTGCTTGCAGGTTTTGCAGTTTTGCTATCGACGCAAGAAAACGGTGCCTGGAAAGTACTTGCTTTTATCTTGCTAACTGCAGCAACCGATTTAGGTGGTTACGCGGCAGGTGCGATATTTGGCAAACATCCAATGGCACCAAACATCTCTCCAAAGAAATC
Organism: Candidatus Nanopelagicales bacterium; assembly: GCA_044346095.1. GTDB lineage: Bacteria > Actinomycetota > Actinomycetes > S36-B12 > UBA5976 > UBA5976. The sequence goes on along the minus strand of JBIIZV010000029.1, from coordinate 2,365 downwards.
GTGGGAAGGCTTTGCGGGCGCACTGGTTCTTCAGCTAATTGTTGGAGTGGTTCTCTGGGTTTATGTCTTTGATCAAACATGGTGGGAAGGCGCAGTTGTTGGCTTTGTATTGATGCTGACTGCAACTATCGGCGATCTAGTTGAATCCATGATTAAGCGCGACCTCGGCATCAAGGACATGGGATCTTTGCTACCGGGACATGGTGGCGTAATGGATCGCCTCGATTCGTTAGTCGTCAATGCCTTTATGGCGTGGCTGCTATTTGGATTTTTTCTCTAACTAGCAATGTGCCCGTAGGCTAAAGGCATGCCTGCACCCGGTGAGTTGATCATGGTCGAACCAAAGCGACCAAAGCCACCTAAGCATTGGTCCGATTGGACTGTTGAAGAACGCAAAGCTCAAGTTGTTGAACTTGGATTACCAGGATTTCGGGCAGACCAATTTTCTCGTCAGTGGTATCAGCGCCTAAACAATGACACGGCATCCTGGACTGATGTCCCAGCAGATATGCGTGAGGCTGTTAAAGATTTACTGTTTCCAGATTTAATGACTAGCGTTCGAGAACTTAAGTGCGACAACGGTGCAACAGTTAAGCAAGTTTGGAAGCTTTTCGATGGTGTATTGGTTGAGAGCGTTTTAATGCGTTACACCGATCGTGTAACTATGTGCATTTCTTCCCAAGCTGGTTGCGGTATGAATTGTCCGTTCTGTGCCACGGGACAGGGCGGACTAACGCGCAACCTTTCGACAGCTGAAATTGTCGAGCAAGTTTTGGCAGGCGCACGTTCGCTTGCAAAAGGTGAGATTGATGGTGGCATAGGCCGGGTTAACAACTTGGTGTTCATGGGCATGGGCGAACCTATGGCCAACTACAACAGCGTCATTGGTGCAATTCGCCGACTAACCGAACCAGCGCCGGCTGGTTTTGGAATGTCTGCTCGTGGCATCACTGTTTCAACTGTTGGTTTGGTTCCTCGGATGCGCCAATTAGCTGAAGAAGGTATTCCAGTAACGCTTGCTGTTTCGCTGCACGCCCCAGACGATGAGCTACGCGACACTTTGGTCCCTATTAACACTCGATTCAAAGTGCAAGAAGTCTTAGATGCCGCTTGGTACTACGCAGACCAAACTGGCCGTCGAATCTCAATCGAGTACGCAATGATCAAAGATATTAATGATCAAGCTTGGCGCGCTGACTTACTTGGTGAAAAACTTGCCGGCAATCTGGTGCACGTGAATCTAATCCCGCTAAACCCAACACCTGGTTCCAAGTGGACTGCCTCACGCCCAGAGGACGAAGATGAGTTTGTTCGTCGCTTAAAGAGTCACGGCGTCCCAGTTACTGTGCGCGATACTCGCGGCCGTGACATTGACGGTGCCTGCGGCCAGCTTGCTGCTGCCACCAAAAACTAACCTTTTCGCACGCTTCAGACTCGCTCATTCCTGATTAGTGATAGACACTTCCTATGAGTGATTACCAGCGGGCTTACGAACAAAGCTTGTCCGACCCAGCAGGATTCTGGGGTGAGGCTGCCAAGTTAATTAAGTGGGATAAGGCTCCAAAAGTTGTTTTGGATGACAGCAACGTTCCGCTGTATCGCTGGTTCTCGGATGGCATGTTGAACACTTGCTACAACGCTCTGGATCGCCATGTTATCGATGGTCGTGCGGATCAACCGGCAGTGATTCATGAAAGCGCAATTACTGGCAAATCATCAGTTCTGACCTACGCACAAATGCTTGAAAAGACGGCTCGATTTGCGGGCGCCTTGCGAATGGCAGGAGTTGAAAAAGGGGACCGGGTAGTCATTTACATGCCTATGGTTCCCGAGGCTTTAGTCGCCATGCTGGCCTGTGCCAGATTGGGCGCAGTGCACTCGGTTGTGTTTGGGGGCTTTGCTCCGGCTGAGCTAGCAGCGCGCATCGATGATGCAAAACCAAAAGTAATCGTCTCTGCTTCGTGTGGCCTTGAGCCAACTCGCGTCGTTGAGTACAAACCGATGCTGGATGAATCGATTTCGCTAGCAACTCATAAGCCAAGTCGATGCATAATCCTGCAGCGTGAGCAACATCAAGTTGAACTTGGTCCACTTGATATGGACTGGAAAGACGCCATGGCAATGGCTGAACCTGCTGAATGTGTTTCGGTTGCAGCCACTGATCCGCTTTACATTCTGTATACCTCTGGCACAACTGGAAAACCTAAAGGTATTGTGCGCGATAACGGTGGTCACGCGGTAGCACTTACTTGGTCCATGAAAAATGTCTACAACATCGAAGCTGGTGACATGTGGTGGTCAGCATCAGATGTTGGCTGGGTGGTTGGACATTCCTACATTGTTTACGCACCACTTTTTGCTGGAG
>JBIIZV010000182.1:0-2521 GCA_044346095.1 Candidatus Nanopelagicales bacterium | reverse complement strand
TTGGAATCGATGCTGGAATTGATGAAGTTCGACTTACTGGTGGCGAACCATTACTTCGTCCAGACATTGTAGAAATTGTGGCAAGAATAAATAGCTTGCCTAAGCCACCAAAACTTTCACTAACAACTAATGGAATTCGTTTAGCCGCATTAGCCCAGCCACTTAAAGATGCTGGCTTAGAGCGAGTAAACGTTTCGCTAGACACATTAAGCGCAGAGCGCTTTAAGTCGATGACTTATCGCGATCGTTTCGATGATGTTCTAAAGGGATTAAAGGCTGCGCGTGACGCCGACTTAACCCCAATCAAAATCAACACAGTTCTAATGCCTGGTGTTAATGATGATGAAGCTGTTGGCTTACTCAAGTGGGCTCTCGATGAAGGCTTCAAACTTCGTTTCATCGAACAAATGCCACTTGATGCTGGCGGCATTTGGGATCGTTCCACCATGGTTACCGCTGATGATGTATTCCATGCCTTGAATCCAGTTTTCTCACTAACACCAGTTGAAGCCCGTGGTTCAGCGCCAGCAGAAGAATTCCTAATCAACGGCGGACCAGAGACCGTTGGAATTATTGCAAGTGTTACCCGACCATTCTGTGGATCATGTGACCGCTTGCGCCTAACTTCTGATGGCCAGTTACGTTCCTGCCTATTCGCAACCAGTGAAATGGATTTGCGCTTAGTGCTTCGCGAATCAGATGGCAGCGATGAAGAAAAGCGCGCCGAAATCGCATCACGATTTGGCAAAACCGTTTTGGCAAAACTGCCAGGACACGGAATTAATGATCCGAGCTTCATTCAGCCAGCCCGACCAATGTCAGCCATTGGTGGTTAGTAAATAGTGAGTAGTTCGTGGCTGTAACCGTTAGATTTTTTGCTGCAGCACGCGCTGCCGCAGGAGTAAATGAAATCACTTTGGATTCATCATCAGCCATGCACATCTTGGATCAAGCAGCGGCGCTGCATCCAAAATTGGGGCAAGTACTTCCGCAGTGCAGTTACTTACTCGATGAAGTATCTCTGCGCGATCTAAGCGTTGTAGTTACTGACGGCTCAACCCTTGATGTTTTACCGCCGTTTGCAGGAGGGTGAAATGTTAAATCTACAAACCACTGATTATTTGATCGCACTCCTTTTAATGTGCGGCGCAATTCTGTATACCTCTGTTGGTCACGCAGGATCTTCGGTTTACATCGCAATCATGTCGTTGTTCGGAGTTCCCGCTCAAGTTATCAAGCCAACGGCATTAGTCCTGAACATTATCGTTTCTTCGTACACCAGCTTTCGATACATTTCGGCAAAGCTTTTTGATCTCAAGCTTTATATCCCACTCGCAGCTGGCGCAATACCGATGGCATTCATCGGTGGGTCTATTAATTTGCCATCGGATGTTTACAAGCCGATTGTTGGATTCATCTTGCTATTTGCAGGCATCATGTTCTTGTTCCAGCTCACACCAAAACAGCAAGGTGAAACCAAGCATCCGCATGTAGCAATTTCCGTGCTAACTGGTGCATCAATTGGATTGCTTTCCGGATTAACCGGAACTGGTGGCGGAATCTTTTTGTCGCCACTAATCATCTTCTTTGGCTGGACCTCTGTTAAGGGTGCATCAGGAACTGCAGCTTTATTCATTCTTACGAATTCGGTATTCGGCTTACTTGGACACATCTCGTCTGTTGCGAATCTGCCAGATGCAATGTGGATTTTCGCGTTAGCCGTAATCATTGGTGCATTAATTGGCACTCGACTTGGAATCAAGCAATTCTCAAACGAAGCTGTCCGCCGGGCCTTAGGCGCAGTACTGATTATTGCCAGCATAAAGCTGATCTTTAATCTCTAGAAATACTGGAAATATCGCGCAGCCTTGGGTTTAGGCGCATAATTGAGAAGTTAACTCGGGAGGTGGATATGCCAAAAATTCTGGCATCGCGAATTGCAGAGCTGCAAAAATCGCGCACTCCATATGTTCATGCCCGAGTAGTACTAGCTGAAAAACCAACTTCTGCAAAACCAGGAGATGAAGCCATCATTTTTGCTGATGGTTCCATGGAAGGTTTTGTTGGGGGATCCTGCTCAGATTCAACCGTGAGATCCCAAAGCGTTGCTTTGCTTGAAGAAGGAAATCCAATCCTGCTTCGAATTGCACCAATGCCTGAGATTGATACTCAGTCAGGAAAACGAACCGTTCACAATCCATGCCTTTCCGGTGGAACACTAGAGATTTTTTTGGAGCCGATCATGCCCGCACCTGTCGTAGCAATTTACGGAGATAGCCCAATTTCTGGAGCACTTCTAAAGCAAGGTCCAGTTGCTGGCTACGAAGTGGTCGAGTGGAGTTCCGATGTGGACTTGAACAACACTTTCGCAATCATCGTTGCTGCCCATGGTCGCGAAGATGAAACTATGTTGCTTGAAGCTGCCGTACTTGCTGGCGTTCCTTATGTTGGATTAGTTGCAAGTCGTAAACGTGGCGCATCGGTGATCGACATGTTGACATTGACTCCAGAACAAAAGGCT
>JBIIZV010000181.1:0-2527 GCA_044346095.1 Candidatus Nanopelagicales bacterium | reverse complement strand
GCTTGCTTTGCCAAAGTTTCAGGATGGATTCTGACATCGTCGAGAGTAATGTCGCCGCGTCGAATTGATTCAACAGTAACTTCAGAAACATTTTTTCCAGAAAAACCTTTTTGTTCACTCATAACTATCTAAGCTCCATAACTTCAGGCCCATTGCTATTCACGCACTCTCTTTCAATCGCAACTAGCGAAACGACTTTGGTGTGATAGCGCGCTTCGATTGCTTCGTCTGAGTATGGATTTCTAACAGGTTCAGGCGTGGCACCCTTTGCATGGCGACCAGCATTGATACCCATCATGCGATAAAGCTCACGGGTGATAGTTGGTGCAACTGAATAAAGTTCGAGATTGGCCAGCGGCGCAAGATCTCTGCGATGAATCAAGGCGGTACCTTTTGCCTGTAGTCCAACGCTGACACCTGATCCAGAGAGTCTCGCCGCAGTAAGCCCAATCATTCCTAAATCCAGAGTGTCGTTAATTCTGACAATTCTTCCGGTGCATCCTTCTTCTTCTAGTCCTGCGAGAACTTCCGAGATTGCATCAGCAAGACTTAATCCAGAGAGTGTGACCCAGATGTCTTTGCCAGTTGCTGGCGAAACTCCAATAACAACATCGCGTGGATCGTAACTCGTCTCGGCAGCACCTGTTGCATAAATGTTTTTGTTTTCGAAGGCTTGTTGTTCAGCGAGCAAATCTGAAACCGAACGCTGTTGGCGAATTGTGTCGATTTCCGTTTGCCGAGCGCTGCTTGGTTGGTACCCAGTTCCCGGTCCTGAATATTCATTTGGATCAGTGACCAGCGATAAAACATTCATTTGCTCATCAAAAATTGCTGAGGTTTGTAAATAGTCGCCAGCCACACGAGCTTTAAGCATGTCAAGACATCTTTGGGCTTCTAGATCAAAACCATTTTCCGCAAGCGCGGCAATAACGTCGAGCATCGTGACGTTAGTCTCCATGATTGTGCGAGCCGCAGTTAAAGGAAGCATTAAGTCGCCAGAAGAAATGTCTTTTGATCCGGCCGCATCGATAGCTTCTTCGGCCCACTCTTGCGAGAAGTCTCCAAGTCCAAGCCAGGAATAAACAGCAGTAACTGCTTCAGTAGCTCGGCGCCTAAGTCTCTCAATTTCTACTTCGTCGGCAGTCCGAAGTCCGCCGTCCACGCCCCAGTCACGTTGCATAGCTAAGAAATCATCTATGTCCTCTGAGTTCCACTGGCTTGGACCAAACATATTGTCGTAGCGCTGAATCGAGCCAAAGCCACTATTTATGAAGTCAGAGCCACCGATAAAGATTGGATGAGTGCGAGAGGTTCGCCTGACATCTGACTCACTCATCAAAGCGTCGTTACCAGTGCAGGCTTCTAAGTTACGCAGCATAACCATTACGTTTTCTGCCATCAACGACCGAACTCCACCGGGCACGGCGCCAGCTACTGCAGCAGAATCAATGCCGCCGTTCTGCACACCTTGAGCGCCAATTGCTCGGGCTAGTGCAACGCATCGAGCTTCGAGGTAAAACATGCTGCACTTTTCGGCGCCGCCCATCAAGGCTTCAGATCCACCACCGGAAGTCACGCGCATCTTTATGCCGCGACTTGCGTATGCGCTAGTTAAAAACGCTTTTGACCAAGGAGTGTCATCACCATCAATAAAGATTTGCTCTGTTCCGTAAAGCGAAACCGTTTCGGCATAGGAAACCAATCCACGCATACCTAAAGCCAGCTCTGCGGATTCTTCGACGGAGCACTGCACTAGAACACCCGGTGACCCAACTGCCGCACCAATTGAAACTGCCACAGCATTTGATGGTGCATCTCCGGCTACGGGGACTGTTGTTTCAAGTTCGCGAAAACCAAAAGCAGCAGCAGTCGCAGCATCTGCAGCAAGCAATAGTGGATCGTCTGATCGGTTGGTTACATGCGCTTGATTGCTAGGGGTTCGTCGTGCCCGCATTTTTGTCATTGCGATTACAAGTTCAGCAGCGCTTAATAGCGAAAGAACTGCTGCCAATTTCGCAGGTGTCATACCTGAGGAAAGTCGCACAATGTCAGCGCGGGAATGATTTGGATCAACAAGTCTTCGAGCAAAATCTATGTCCTCGATAGCCATTGCCTCTTGGGCAACGCTGAGATCTAAACCATGGCGAGCAATGAATTCATCAATCGAATCAAAATCAGATTCACTTCGACCATCCATTTCGACAATTCGGTTATCGCGAATCGTTAACGAGGGTTTTGGATCGTTTAACCCGTTAAACGCAACCAAGCCAAGTTCAGGTGCCGGTGTAGCGAAGCCATCTAAATTGACCCGCTGTTCATTCATGAACCGAAAGCGGCCAATCGGTTCTTTTTTAGTCATGCGTTACAAGCTCGCTTGAACACTGCAATTCCAGCCTCAGCGCAAATCTGATCTTCGTCCCAAGAGCCACCACTTACACCAATTGCTCCGACAACTCGATCGCCATCCCAGCACGGAATGCCACCAGCGAATGCAATGTAACGACCGTTACCATTTGCATTCATGCCA
>JBIIZV010000180.1:0-2531 GCA_044346095.1 Candidatus Nanopelagicales bacterium | reverse complement strand
GTGTTCCGCCGATACGACCTGGTTTTCTAGTCAACCTGAGTTTGGGAATAGTTTTTATATTCTTGTGAAGGCTAGGATTGCGGCATGACAAATCAGATGCCCACTCGTAAGCTGCGCGATCTTGAAGTTAGCGCAATCGGACTTGGCTGTATGCCAATGTCATGGGGATACAACGTTGCCGATGCAGATCGCGATGAGATTCGAGCAACCCTTCATCGCGCACTTGAACTCGGTATCACTTTGTTTGATACAGCTGATGTTTATGGCCCTTGGACCAACGAGGAGATTCTTGGTGAGTACTTAGTCAAGGATGGTCTGCGCGATAAAGCGATCATCGCCTCTAAGTGCGGTTTAACCCCGGTAAACATGACTTCGTATGGCAAGAATGGCAAACCAGAATATGTTCGCCAAGCTTGCGAAGATTCCTTGCGCCGATTAGGAACTGATTATCTAGACCTATATCAACTGCATCGAGTAGATCCAGAAGTTCCAATCGAAGAAACTTGGGGAGCACTAGCTGGCTTAGTTGAAGCTGGCAAAGTTCGATACATCGGACTTTCCGAAACTACTGTTGAAGAAACTGCCAAGTGTCACGCAATTCATCCGGTAACGAGTGTGCAAAGTGAATTTTCAATCTGGACTGACGAACATGTAAAGAATGGTGTTGTCCAGTACTGCGCTGATAACAACATCGGGTTCCTGCCATTTTCACCACTGGGCCGAGGTTTTCTAACCGGAACTGTAACTGCAGACACTATTGCTGATGGCGATTTCCGCAGCGCCAATCCAAGATTTACGGCTCAGGCAATTGCAGATAATCAAAAGATTGTTGATGGGATTGCGGCAATTGCAACTCGTCACAATGCTTCGCCGGCCCAAATTGCACTGGCTTGGATTTTGGCTCAGGGACCAAACATGGTTCCAATCCCTGGTACCAAGCGACGTAAGTGGCTAGATGAAAATGCTGCTGCAGTCACAATTGAGTTAACTGTTCAAGACCTAGCTGACATTGCCGCATTACCTAGACCGACTGAGTCACGCTACTAATTGCGCTATGCGCAATAGCGATTAGAGAAGCGGGTAAGAGCCGTCTTCGTCGTGGACTTCAGTACCAACTAAAGCTGGAGTAAACACACAAATGATTCGTAGTTTGGTGTGGGAACGCATTTGATGACGATCATGCTTATCTAGCGTGTAAGTCATACCTGGTCGAACTTCAAATACTTCGCCAGTTTCTAAGTTTTCGAGCTCGCCTGTGCCTTCAATGATGTAGTTGGCCTCAATGTGGTTTTTGTACTGAAGCGTGGTCGTAGTACCAGCTTCTAGTTCAGTGTCATGAAAGGAAAATCCAACGCCGTCGTCGCGGGTCAACATTCGAAGACTTGTGCCAGTAGACACTTTGCGATGTCGAGGTCCGCCCACTAAATCTTCTTTGTAAGTAACAATCATGTTGACTCCTTTATTGAGGTGATCTCCGGCACTTGATGAATTTAACTTATCGGGTAGTTTTATTCCGCTGGGACAAATCCCAGAACTTCACCAAAGAATTTAAGTTCTTCAATGGCGCATGTCGAGATTGTCTGACTTTTTCTAAATCCATGACTCTCGCCTTCGAATTCAAAATATTTGTGCTTGATTCCATTCTTGACACAAGCATCTCTAAACGCTTGTGATTGAGAAGGCGGCACGATTGGATCATCAGTGCCTTGGAAGATAATCAGCGGTGAAGTTAAGTTGTCCGCATGGGTTAGGGGAGAACGCTCAATGTAGAGGTCTTTACGCTCTGGATAGGGCCCAATAAGCGAGTCGAGATAACGCGATTCAAAGTCGTGGGTGTCTTGAGCCAGCATTGTCAGCTCTGCAACTCCGTAGTAGTTAGCACCGGCTGCAAAAACCTTGCTATGCACAAGGCCATTCAGTACGGCGTAACCTCCAGCGCTGCCGCCGCGAATCACAACCTTCTCTGGATCGGCCAATCCATTCGCGATCAGGCCAGCGACAACAGCAAGAATATCTTCAGTATCAACAATTCCCCAGTTACCCTTGAGGGCTTCCCGATACGCTCTGCCGTATCCAGTTGAACCACCGTAATCAACATCAACGACGGTAAAGCCTCGGGATGTAAAGAAGGCCCGCTTAATGGAGGCAACACCTGAAGTGTTTCCAGTTGGGCCGCCATGCACGGTGATTATCACCGGCGGCAACTCATCGCTCGCATAGTTTGGATTAGTTGCAGGCGAAATGAATGCATGAACTGTGCGGCCATCTTTACTTGGAAATTCATGCGCTTTAGCAATTGGAAGAAAATCCTGATTGATCGGCGCAAGTACTTCTGTAATTACTGCTGCAGTTTTCTGGTTACTTACCGAGAGCTCTACTAGGGCAGCAAGAGTTTTTGGAGCACCACCAATTGCGTAGACACAATCATCGTGAATACTCAAGTGTGCAAAGTTGGTGAGATCACAATCTAGATCGCGCCAAATGCCAGATTTCGGATCAATAACTGCAATTCGCTCGAGGGCTGGAGTGCC
>JBIIZV010000179.1:0-2567 GCA_044346095.1 Candidatus Nanopelagicales bacterium | reverse complement strand
GCCTATGGCTGCCGCAATCTTTAGTAACCGAACTAAAGATTTGAGTTCTCCAGTGGCAGTGATCGAAAGTGGCGGAACATCGGCTTGGCACATTGGTCAAGGTCCGAATCCGCAATCCAAGCGAACTTGGGAACGTGCAGGCTATGACTACACGCACAAGGCAAGTCAATTCACATCTCAAGACTTAGAGCGAATCGATCTGATCCTGACTATGGATTCAGAGAACTACTCAAATGTCATTGGCTTGAGTCCACATGAGGAACATTCCAAAAAGGTCTTCATGATGCGTGACTTCGATGCATCGATTGAACCAGGGCAATCTGTCCCAGATCCATATTCCCTAGATGACGCAGCCTATGAACACGTGAAGGAACTTCTCGAGTCTGCAATCGATGGATTGATCAAAACTATCTGGCAATAGGATTAGAGCCATAATCAATCCTTTGGGAGGACCAGAAAATGGCACCTGTTCAGATTCGCAAATTAGTCACTTACACCGAAGAAACTCGGATCGAAGGTGGCAAGGCTGCTGCGACTCCACTTCGCATGTTTGCAGCAGCTGCTGTGCTGACTAACCCATGGGCCGGTCGCGGCTTCGTTGAAGACTTAAAGCCAGAGATTCACGACCTTGCGCCGCAGCTCGGCGAAATCTTGACTGCATCAATCCTTGAGATGACTGGATCTGGTGAAGCTGTTGAGGGTTATGGCAAGGCTGCCGTTGTTGGAACTTCTGGCGAAGTTGAACATGCGTCTGCATTGATTCACACTCTGCGGTTTGGCAATCACTACCGCACTGCAGTTGGCGCATCCAGTTACCTGTCATTTACAAATGTTCGCGGTGGACCAAACTGCCCAATTTCCATTCCACTTATGCACAAGGCAGACGAAGGAATGCGCTCACATTACTTAACAATTCAGTTCTCAATCAACGATGCACCAGCGCCAGATGAAATTGTTGTGGCACTTGGCGCTTCAATTGGCGGACGTCCGCATCACCGCATTGGTGATCGCTACCAGGATCTTAAGGATCTTGGAAGTAATGTCAGTTAGTTTCGCACTTCCTGATTCCTTAACATCTGGCAAGACTTCCAACGGCACCGCATGGAGTCGTTGCGGTAACGGACCGACCATAGTTCTGCTCCACGGCGTTGGTATGAACAAAACAGTCTGGGCACCAGAAGTGAATCTTTTGTGTGAAAACTTTGATGTATTGATTTACGACATGTGGGGGCACGGTGAAAGTGATCTACCAAATCGCGAGTTGAATCTCATTGATTTCACCAAGCAACTAGCTGACTTACTGACAGAACTCGGAATTGATTCCGCCGTTGTTGCTGGCCATTCCATGGGCGCGCTAATTGCCCTAGATTTCGCCATCAATAACCCAGATGCCTGCCTTGGCGTATGTGCTTTAAATGCGGTGTTCAATCGCAGCGCTAAACAAAGTGCTGCAGTAAAGAAGCGGGCAGCCGATTTAGCCGCAGGCGGAGTTTCAGTAAACCTCGATGAAACTTTAGATCGATGGTTTGGCCAACCTGGAACGCATGAGTTTTCAGAAGCCGAAGCATTGGCTCGAGAGTTACTGCTGGATGTAAATCCGAAAGGATACGAAGCTGCCTATTCGGTATTTGCCGCATCAGATAAGGCGCATCTAAATTCACTGCCGAATCTTTCTGTGCCTTCACTGTTTTTCACTGCCGATGGTGACCCAAACTCAACTCCGGAAATGAGTGTGGCGATGGCTGCCTTGGCGCTTAGTGGTACATCGAAGGTATTAATTGGTCACCGTCACATGATGACTCTGACTGCGCCCATTGAAGTTTCTGCGACCTTAGCCACATTTATTGAATCGTGCGACAAGTAGAACTGGAAACCTAGAAGATATGACCATGAAGTTTTCACTGTTTGCCCACATTGAGCGTTATGACGATTCAGTTTCACATAAGCAACTGCTGGATGAGTTAACAGAATTCACATTGATGGCTGAAGCCGGTGGCATGGAAACCATCTGGATTGGTGAGCATCACGCAATGGAATACACCGTTGCCCCAAACCCATTTATCAACTTGGCTTATTTGGCTGCAAAGACTACAAAGATTCGTCTCGGAACCGGAAACGTTATCGCACCGTTTTGGCATCCGATTCGTCTTGCTGGTGAAGCAGCGCTATGCGATTTAACCAGCAACGGTCGACTAGATCTCGGTATCGCTCGTGGTGCTTACATGTTCGAATATGAACGCCTGATGCCAGGCCTTGATGCTATGGAAGCTGGATTGCGAATGCGCGAGCTAGTTCCAGCGGTTCAGCAATTGCTAATTGGTAACTACACCCATGACGGCGAGTACTGGAAGTTCCCCGAGACAACTGCAGTGCCAACTGCAATTCAAAAACCAATTCCAATTTGGATTGCCGCACGCGATCCGCACACCCATGATTTTGCAGTTGCAACTGGATGCAATGTTCAAGTAACTCCGCTGGCTAATGGTGATGAAGAAGTCAAAAACCTAATGGATAAGTTCAATACGGCCTGCGCTGCTCATCCTGAAGTACCTCGACCAAAACTCATG
>JBIIZV010000178.1:0-2583 GCA_044346095.1 Candidatus Nanopelagicales bacterium | reverse complement strand
GTGGTGGCCTTGATGTAGGTTCCAATTCCACCATTCCAAAGAAGATCTACTGGAGCCAGAAGAATCATTGTCAGAAGTTCATTAGGCGTAACGCTGGTAACTTCAGGATCAATACCAAGAGCTGACTTTGCTTCTGCAGTTAAGTCAATCGACTTAACGCTTCGTGGGTAAATGCCGCCACCCTTGCTGATCAGCTTGACGTTGTAATCTTCCCAAGATGATCTCGGTAAGTTAAACAATCGCTGACGCTCAACAAAAGACTTTGCAGCTTCAGGATTTGGATCAATAAAGATATGGCGATGATCAAAGGCAGCGATCAATCTAATGTGCTCGGAAAGCAGCATGCCGTTTCCAAATACGTCACCACTCATGTCACCAACGCCAACTGCCGTGAAATCTTGAGTCTGGGTGTTAACGCCAAGCTCAAGGAAGTGACGCTTTACTGATTCCCAGGCACCTTTGGCCGTGATACCCATGGCCTTGTGGTCGTAACCAACTGATCCACCGGAAGCAAATGCATCGCCCATCCAGAAACCACGGTCAACTGAGATCTTGTTCGCGATGTCCGAGAAAGTTGCAGTGCCCTTGTCGGCAGCAACAACTAAGTACGGGTCTTCAACGTCATGGCGAACCACGCGCTGTGGTGGAACAACCTTTGCATTAACTAAGTTGTCTGTGACATCAAGCAATGCGCCAATGAACATTTGATAGCAAGAAATACCTTCCGCTAACCAAGCATCGCGATCACTTGGCTCCGGTCCGCGCTTGAGAACAAATCCGCCCTTAGCGCCACTTGGCACAATCACGGTGTTTTTAACCATTTGGGCCTTTACTAGACCAAGTATTTCAGTGCGGAAATCTTCCTGACGATCTGACCAGCGAAGTCCACCACGGGCAACTGATGCGAAACGCAAGTGCACGCCTTCAACGCGAGGTGAGAACACCCAAATCTCAAACTTAGGAAGTGGCAAAGGCAAGTCAGGAACCATGCTTGGATCCAACTTGAATGCCATTACTTGCGGATAGTTGCCGTCAGCATCCAACTGGTAAACGTTTGTGCGCAAGGTTGCCGAGACTAACGCAATGCTGGCTCGCATAATCCGATCGTGGTCCAAGCTAGCTACCGCATCAAGGGCATCATCAATCTTGCTAACTAATTGCTTTTGCTTAGCGTCCCGATCTTGCTCAAGCTCAGGATCGAAACGAACTGCAAACAATTGAACAAGTAACTGAACGATATTGATATTGGATAGCAATACTTGCTGTAAGTAACCCTGACTAAATGGGGTGCCGGCTTGGCGTAAGTAAGCAGCGTAAGCGCGAATGATTCCAACATTGCGAGCTGAAAGGCCAGCGTGAATAACTAATGCGTTGAACGGATCGCTATCAACTTCACCATGCCACGTGGCCATGAAGGTATTGCAGAAACGTTCAGACAAAGAATCCTGTTCTGGAGCCTTCGAGTCATCAAAGCGCAGACCAAAGTCATAAACCCAAGAAACTGGCTGACCCTTTCTGCGCAAGTCATAAGCCCGCTCATCGATAACTTCAACGCCAAGGTCGTGCAGCATTGGAAGTACTGCAGAAAGCGTGATTGAACTATCCACTCGATAGATGGTGAAGCGCCTAGTGCCATCTTCTGGGGATTCCGGCGTGTACATCGAAACCTTGATTGCGCCAGGTGCTTGAGATTCGAGGGATTCAAGAATCTTTAGGTGCGAAACTGCGTTAGTTGCTGGGACATCTTCCTTAAATGATTCAGGGAATGAATCACTCCAAGTGCGAAGCAGTCTTGTTGAATCCTCTTCCCCAACCTGCTCAACCAAAGATTCAGCGAAATCGTCCTCCCAGAATCGGGTGGCATCGGCAAGATTGGCCTCGAGTTGCTCTAGATCAATTTCTGGAATGTCTTTGCCAAGTGGCTTTCGAATCACAAAGTGCAGACGAGCCAAAACTGATTCAGAAACTCGCGCAGTGTGATCGATTGATGATGCACCGTAAGCAGATAGCAAAATTGCTTCCATACGTAGGCGAACCTCGGTGGTGTAGCGATCGCGCGGGAAATAAACCAAGGCTGAAACGTAGCGACCAAAAACTTCAGTGCGAGTAAACACCCGAACTTGGCGACGTTCTTGCAATTGCAGCACTCGGCGAGCTACGTCTTCCAGTTCTTCTTGGGAAATCTGGAACATTTCATCACGTGGATAAGTTTCCAAGAATTGCATCAAGTCTTTACCGCTATGGGAATCGCGGCCCAGTGCCATAGACGAAACTACGTCCGCTACCTTGCTCGAAAGAACTGGAATGTTATTGACTGACTGGTTGTACGCAGCAGATGAGAACAAACCAAGGAATCTATGTTCCCCAATTTGTTTGCCAGAAGCATCGACTTGGCGAATACCAACGTAATCCAAATAAACCGGACGATGAACAGTTGAGCGCATCTTGGCTTTTGTAACAATCATTAGAGATGACATCGAAGAGTGGTCTTGATCGTCTTCGCTTAAGTAGCTGCCGCTGGTTGCATCCCGAAGCGTGCCCAGCCCGGCACCATTAACGCTGGCTAAAGTGTTTTTAGTTAGG
>JBIIZV010000028.1:0-9008 GCA_044346095.1 Candidatus Nanopelagicales bacterium | reverse complement strand
CCAAGACTTTGCTAGTTCCTGACGTGCGGCAGCTTCCCCAGTCTCCCGCGCATCGAATCTGACATTTTCTAGCATTGCGATCTGACCAGCATTAAGCGAAGCAACAACAGCTTGTGCGCTAACTCCAGCCACATCGTCGGCTAATGGCACAGGCATACCCAGAAGTTCACTTAGTCGAGTAGCAGCAGGTGCCAGTGAATACTTTGCCTCCGGCCTACCCTTTGGGCGACCAAGGTGTGCAAGCACTACTACCTTGGCGCCGCGGTCTAGCAAGTTCTTTAGTGTTGGCAAACTTGCCCGGATCCGACCATCGTCAGTTATCTGTCCATCTTCGATCGGCACGTTTAGGTCGCACCTCACAAAAACTACTTTTCCTGAAACTTCAAGGTCGTCAATGCCACGAATCATGAAATTAGAGTTTTGATCCGACAAACTTTGTGATGTCTACCAGGCGGTTTGAGTAACCCCACTCATTGTCATACCAGCCAACAACCTTGATGGTGTTGCCCATGGCATTTGTTAGTGAAGCATCGAAAATACATGATGAAGGATCAGTCACGATGTCAGAAGAAACGATTGGATCCTCGGTGTAGCTCAAGTAGCCCTTAAGCGCGCCTTCGGCCGCAGCCTTAACAACTGCATTCACTTCTTCTTTGGTGACGGACTTCTTTAAAACTGCAGTTAGATCTGTTGCAGAACCGGTTGGAACTGGAACTCGCATTGCATAACCATCGAGCTTGCCCTTAAGTTCTGGCATAACCAAACCAATTGCCTTAGCAGCACCGGTTGTGGTCGGAATCAAGTTTGTGGCAGCAGCGCGGGAGCGACGAAGGTCTGGATGAGGGAAATCTAGGATGACCTGATCATTTGTGTAAGCGTGAATGGTTGTCATCAAGCCGTGATCGATTCCGAATGCATCGTGAATTGCTTTTGCCATTGGAGCCAAGCAGTTGGTTGTGCAGGAAGCGTTGGAAATCACATGATGCTTTGCTGGGTCATATGAATCGTGATTCACGCCCATGACGATAGTTACGTCTTCATTGCTAGCAGGTGCTGAGATGATGACTTTCTTTGCGCCTGCAGAAATATGAGCTGCAGCTTTTGTGGCATCAGTGAAATGTCCGGTTGATTCGATAACAATGTCAGCGCCAAGATCTCCCCAAGGCAAAGCTCCTGGATCCCGCTCTGAGGTCACGGTAATTGTCTTGCCATCCACGACGATTGAATTGTCGGTGAAAGTAACTTCTTTGCCAAGGCGGCCAAGAATTGAGTCATACTTCAAAAGGTGAGCAAGCGTCTTGTTGTCGGTTAAGTCGTTAATGCCAACGATTTCGATGTCAGCGCCGGTTGCTGCAATTGCTCGGAAGTAGTTACGACCGATGCGGCCAAATCCATTAATTCCAACGCGAACGGTCATTTGATTACTCCTAAAACTGAGCCAAACTGCATCCTTAGATGCGCCAAATTGCTACTGCTCGAGCATATCAGCCGTTAGGCCAGCTTCAGTGTTAGGGATGCCCAAGTCTGAGGCCCGCTTGTCAGCCATTGCCAATAGGCGGCGGATTCGGCCCGCGATAGCGTCCTTCGTCATTGGTGGGTCAGCCAGTGCGCCGAGCTCTTCCAAACTTGCCTGTTGGTGAGTAACGCGAAGTTGCCCGGCCTCAAGAAGATGGGCTGGAATCTCATCGCCAAGGATCTCGATTGCTCTCGCTGCTCTAGCACCTGCGGCAACTGCAGCCCGGGCTGATCGACGAAGGTTTGCATCATCAAAATTAGCAAGTCGGTTAGCGGTCGCGCGCACTTCGCGACGCATTCTGCGCTCTTCCCAAGCAAGTACAGATTCGTGTGCACCGATACGCGTTAGCAATGCTCCAATTGCATCGCCATCACGAATCACAACACGATCTACGCCGCGAACTTCGCGTGCTTTAGCCGCGATACCCAAACGGCGTGCACTACCAACTAAAGCGAGCGCAGCTTCCGGACCTGGGCAAGTTATCTCTAAGGATGAGGAACGACCAGGTTCAGTTAGTGACCCGTGGGCTAAGAATGCTCCGCGCCAGGCAGCTTCAGCATCACACAGACTGGCCGAGACGATGTGCGGTGGTAATCCGCGAATCGGTCGCCCACCTCCATCAACTAAGCCAACCTGCTTTGCCAAATGCTCGCCCTCTGTTGCGACGCGAACCAAATATCGACTTCCCTTGCGGATTCCTGCACCTGAAAGAACCGAGACTTCACTTTCATGTCCAAAGATTTCAGCAAGGTCACGACGCAACCGGCGAGCAGCCTGACCGGTATCAAGCTCCGCTTCAACTACGATTTTGCCGCTCACGATGTGTAATCCGCCAGCAAATCGAAGCAGTGCGGAGACTTCTGCTTTACGGCAACACTTCTTTGTAACTGGTAGACGACTTAGCTCGTCTTTTACTGCTGCTGTCATTGCCATGGGCTTATCCTGCCATGAGCGAATATCGAGCTGAACGCCGAGGCTAAAAGTGTCGGATCGTGCTGATCAGATGGTCCTTCGGCCTTAGCCAACGGGGCTAGAACTAGCCTCGATCCAGAAGCCTCTGCCAATTCTTGAAGTGGATCTGGGTTCCCAGAATCTACTGAGCCAACATGGTTGGCATCCGCTAGCACAACATCAACTTTGAAGTCCGGGTAACTCTTGGCAAGCACTTCAAGATAGCTGGCGGCTGAATAGCCTTCAGTCTCGCCTGATTGCGGCCTGAGATTGATCACCAAGACTCGAGTGGCTGTAGTTTCATGTAAAGCCTGAGCCATCTGTGGAACTTGGAAGTGAGTCAGCACGCTGGTGTACCAAGACCCAGGTCCCAAGACCACAAAATCAGCATTACGAACTGCTGCTACGGCTTGCTCACATACTTGAGGATTCTTAGGCTCTAAACCGATTGCCTGAATCTTGTGTGGCGTTGTTGCAACTTGCACCTGGCCACGAACTTGGTCGGCTTGACCTGACGCTGTGAGCACATCTGCGTAAATCTCGAGCGGTTCTATGCAAAGCGGCAAGACTTTGCCTTTGGCGTCGAGTAATCGGGCAACCCAATCTAGGCCCTCAACCAAATTATCTGTCTCTTCCCAAAGCGCAGTAATGAGCAAGTTGCCAAGTGAGTGTCCGTCTAGCTCACCCTTAGATGAAAATCTGTGCTGCAAGACTCTGGCCCAAGTTGATCCCCAAGTGTCGTCACCACAGAGAGCCGCAAGTGCCATACGCAAGTCACCCGGTGGCACGATGCCGAATTCTTCTCGCAGTCGACCACTGCTTCCGCCATCGTCGCTAACTCCGACAACAGCAGTTAAATGAGGAGTGACTCTACGTAACGCTTGGAGACTTGCTGCTAACCCGTGCCCGCCGCCGAGTGCAACTACGTCAACCGAGCGCATTGGTGCGCCCGACATTTATTCACGTCCCAAGTCGCGATGAACCACTCTGACTTCGACTCCGGATTTAACCAAACGTGCTGAAAGATTTTCTGCCATGGCAACACTTCGATGCTTACCGCCAGTGCAACCCATTGCAATCGTTACGAACCGCTTACCTTCACGCAGGTAACCATCTTCGACTAAGTCAATAAGCTCTGCATACTTTGTTAAAAACTCCTGAGCTTGATCCGAAGCCACAACATAATCATTTACTGCTGCATCTAGGCCAGTTAGATCTTTTAGCTTTGGATCCCAATATGGGTTTGGTAAGAATCTCAAGTCAGCGACCAAATCGGCATCGACAGGAATTCCATACTTAAATCCGAATGACATCACAGTTGCCCGCAATGCCACATGGTCATCGTCGCTAAAAGAAGCCTCAATAGATCTACGTAATTCATGTACGTTCAAGTTGCTGGTATCAATCACAATGTCAGAGTCAGCACGTAGATCACTCAGCAACTTACGTTCGCGCTGTACTGCTCCAAGCAAACTGTCATCACGCTGCAGCGGATGTGGACGGCGAGAGGATTCATACCTGCGCACTAATGCTTCATCCCCTGCTTCGAGGAATAGCACTCGTAAGTCGTGGCCTGCAGTCTTGATGGCTGCAAGAGACTCGCGGAGCTCTTCAAATAGTTGCCCACCTCTAACGTCAGCAACTACAGCTACCTTTCGAGAACCCGTTCGTTGCGCAACATAATCGACGACATTTGTCATCAGAGTGGGTGGCAAGTTATCGACTACAAACCAGCCGATGTCTTCGAGAGCTCGAGTTGCAGTTGAGCGCCCAGCACCTGACATGCCAGTTACCAGTATTACGTCGATCTGAGATTTGCTCACGACTCAATTATCTCGCCTGTTGCGGTGTTAACAGCAACTTCGCCGGCATTTTCTTTATTAAGGAACTGCCAAATTTGCTCAGCTTGAATTGGTCCTATTCCAGGCACTCGAGTCAGTTCTTCGACTGTTGCCGCGGCGACTTTCTTGAGTGAACCAAAGTGAGCTAGAACTGCCTTCTTCTTGGCTGGTCCTAGGCCTGGAATGTCATCAAGCACGCTGTCCACCATGCCTTTAGATCTGCGATTGCGGTGCAGAGTTATGGCAAACCTATGAGCCTCATCGCGCACTCGCTGGAGCATAAACAAGGCCTCACTGCTGCGAGGCAAGATAACTGGGTACGTGGCACCTGGCTTCCAGATCTCTTCCATGCGCTTGGCTAGCCCTACAACATGCATGTTGCCAACGCCTGCCATTTCAAGTGCTTTGGCGGCAGCATTGACTTGCGGCAAGCCACCGTCAATTACCAACAGGTTTGGTCGATATGGTCGTTTCTCATCATGTTCCTTGAAGCGACGTGCTACTACTTGTGCAATGGAAGCTGTATCGTCACGAGGATCTTCAATAATGAACTGTCGATAGTCTTTCTTTTTAGGAATTCCATCCTCAAAGACCACTAAAGATGCCACCACATTTGTTCCTGAGATGTGCGATACGTCAATACATTCGATTCGCAGTGGTGCATCCGGCAATCCAATAGCTTCCTGAATTTCAGCCAACGCCTTACTGCGCGTTACCAAATCAGTTGAGCGTTTGGTTTTGTGAAGGCCTAAAGCTTGCCCGGCATTAATCACCACGGTTTCCATGAGCATCTTCTTGTCGCCTCGAGCAGGAACCCGAACGCTAATTTGAGCGCCTCTTATCGTGCCCAACAATTCCGCCAAACTACTGGCACTTTCTGGTTCATGACTAACTAACACTTCAGTAGGAATCTCATCTTTAGTTGCTGATGAATAGATGTGCATCAAGGCATCTGTCATCAGAGACTCGCTGGTTGAATCCACCGAATTCTCCATAATGAATCCACGTTGTCCAACGATTCTGCCACTTCTCACCGAGAACACTTGAACCGCAGACTGTAACTCATCATGATGCAGCCCAACAATATCTGCGAATGTGTCATCCGGTAGCACCACAACACTTTTTTCAAGCACTCTTTCCAGCGCAGCTAGATCGTCTCGAAGCACACTTGCTTGCTCGTAATCTTGTGATGCGGAAGCTTCATTCATTCGGCGGGCAATGTCAGTCATTATCTCTTTGGAGTTTCCTGACATGAACGACATAAGTTGCTTTACTAAATCACGATGGCCTACCTCATCGATTTTTCCAACGCAAGGTGCACTGCACCGATCGATGTGCGCAAGCAGGCATGGTCTGCCGGAGGACTTGGCGTTACGAAAGACTCCCGCAGTGCAACTACGAACAGGAAACACTCGTAGTAAGTGATCTAAGGAATCACGGATCGCCCAGGCTTGAACGTAAGGCCCGAAGTAAGTTACTCCCTTGCGCTTATCCCCCCGATAAACAAATGCTCGGGGAAACTCTTCTTGGGTCGAAAGCGCCAAGTATGGATAGCTCTTATCGTCGCGATATCTAACGTTAAAGTTTGGATCAAACTCCTTGATCCAGGCGTATTCAAGTTGCAAAGCTTCGGTTTCGGTTCGCACAGTGACCCAATCCAGGCTCCGCGCAGTTGTAACCATGGTTTGGGTCCGTGGATGCAGATCGTTTGCAAAATACGAATTGATGCGACTTCTTAGATTCTTTGCCTTGCCAACGTAAATGACGCGATCTTGGGCATCTCGCCATCGATAAACCCCGGGGCTAGTCGGTACATCTGCTGGCTTATCCGAAATCTGCACGAGTGCTACTTAGTTGCGGTTTTTCCAGCTGAGGCTTTTTTAGCAGTGGATTTCTTGGCTGCCTGCTTCGGCTGAACCGGCTTTGTATTGCTGTTTTCTAGCAGTGGTTTTAAGAATCTTGCGGTGTGACTTGAAGCATGGCTGGCAACTTGTTCTGGTGTGCCAGTAACGACAACTTTGCCACCACCAGATCCACCTTCGGGACCCATATCGATAATCCAGTCTGCAGTTTTGATTACATCCAAGTTGTGTTCAATCACAATTACCGTATTGCCTTTTTCAACCAACGAGTGCAGGACTATCAAAAGCTTTCTTACGTCTTCAAAGTGCAAGCCAGTCGTAGGTTCATCCAAAACATAGACGGTGCGGCCAGTAGAACGCTTTTGCAACTCTGAAGATAGCTTCACGCGCTGGGCTTCACCGCCACTCAATGTTGTTGCAGGTTGCCCTAGTCGTACGTAACCAAGTCCGACATCCACCAGGGTTTGGAGATGTCGCGCAATGGCAGGAATACTTGCAAAGAATTCCAAGGCTTCTTCAACTGGCATATTCAAGACATCAGATATCGATTTGTTCTTGTAGTGAACTTCTAGAGTTTCTCGGTTGTATCTAGCACCATGGCAAACTTCGCAAGGTACGTAAACATCTGGCAGGAAGTTCATTTCAATCTTTAAAGTGCCATCGCCCGAACATGACTCGCAGCGGCCACCCTTGACGTTAAATGAGAAGCGACCCTGTTGATAACCACGCATTTTTGCTTCAGGTGTTTCGGCAAACAACTTACGGACGTGATCAAATACTCCGGTGTATGTTGCAGGATTTGAACGTGGAGTTCTACCAATTGGACTTTGATCAACGTGCACAACCTTGTCCAGTTGGTCAATCCCATCAATCTTCTTGTGGCGACCTGGGACTGTGCGTGCGCCATTCAAGTCGCGAGCCAAAACGTTGTACAAAATATCGTTGATAAGTGTCGACTTTCCAGATCCGGAAACTCCAGTTACTGCAGCAAACACTCCAAGTGGAATATCGACTGTAACGTCAGCAAGGTTATGTTCTTTAGCGCCGTGAATCGTCAGCAATCGACCTTGATCAACTGGACGCCTGATCTCTGGTACCTCAATAGAGCGCTTACCAGACAGGTACTGCCCCGTAATTGATTCCTTGGTTCCAATCAATTGCTCATAAGAACCACTGGAAACTACGTGTCCACCATGTTCGCCAGCACCAGGGCCTATGTCCACAATCCAATCAGCAGTGCGAATTGTGTCCTCATCATGCTCAACCACAATCAATGTGTTGCCCATGTCTCGAAGCCGAATCAATGTCTCGATAAGCCTGTGGTTGTCGCGCTGATGAAGTCCGATACTTGGTTCATCCAAAACGTAAAGTACACCGGTTAGTCCGCTACCGATTTGAGTTGCCAATCGAATACGCTGCGCTTCACCGCCAGCCAGTGATCCTGCTGATCTTTCTAACGATAAGTAATCGAGCCCGACGTCAATAAGGAAGGCAAGTCTCTCATTTACTTCTTTAAGAACTCGATCCGCAATTGCCCGCTCTCGCGGAGAAAGTTCAAGTTGCTTCAAGAACTCAGCACACTCGCCTATTGGCAACTCTGCAATCTCAGCAATGCTTTTGCCATTAAGAGTTACGGCTAGTGAAAGTGGCTTTAATCTTGCTCCGGCACAGGCCGGACAAGGAACATCTCGCATGTATCCTTCAAGCTTTTCCCGACTGGAATCGCTCTCGGATTCTTGGTGCTTTCGTTCGATGTACTGAATTACACCTTCAAAGCCAGTTGAGTAAGTGCGCTGTCTGCCATATCGGTTCTTGTACTTAACTTGAACTTCATGGTCATTGCCATAGAGCAATGCATTCTTTGCTTTCTGCGGCAGCTTCTTCCATGGCACATCAAGTGCAAAATCTAATTCATTGGACAGTGCCCTAGTTAGCCTAAAGAAGTAATCGAAGATGTGTCCTGATGCCCAAGGATCAATCGCACCTTCTTCCAAACTTAAGTCTGGATTAGGGATAACTAACTCAGCATCGACTTCCATCTTGTTACCAAGTCCCGTGCACTCTGGGCAAGCACCAAATGGTGAGTTAAACGAAAATGAACGCGGCTCTAATTCTTCGAATTGATTCCCATCAAACAGACAAACTAAGTGTTCACTGAACATCCGCTCACGTTCAGGATCACCTTCAGGTAAGTCGACGAACTCCAAAGTCACAAGTCCACTTGATAGTCGTAGCGCTGTTTCAACGCTGTCAGTTAGACGACGAACCGCATCAGGCTTAACAGCCAACCGATCCACTACAACTTCAATAGTGTGCTTCTCTTGCTTCTTTAACTTTGGTGGCTCTTCTAGTGAGTAGACGACGCCATCGATTCGGGCTCTGGCAAATCCTTGAGTCTGAAGGCTACGAAATAACTCTGCATATTCGCCCTTACGCTCTCGAATCACCGGAGCTAAAAGTTGAAATCTGGTGCCCTCTTTAATTTCCAGAATGCGATCGACAATCTGCTGTGGTGACTGACGCGCGATTGGCCGGCTGCAATCGGGGCAATGTGGTCGTCCAGCCCGCGCGAACAAAAGACGCAGGTAATCGTAAACCTCAGTGATTGTGCCAACAGTAGATCGAGGGTTGCGGTTAGTCGATTTTTGATCAATTGAAACTGCAGGTGAAAGTCCTTCAATGAAATCCACATCTGGTTTATCCATCTGACCAAGGAACTGGCGAGCGTAAGCAGATAGAGACTCAACATATCTACGCTGACCCTCGGCAAAAATAGTGTCGAATGCCAGTGAAGATTTACCCGACCCGGATAGACCCGTGAAAACAATCAGAGAATCT
>JBIIZV010000177.1:0-2613 GCA_044346095.1 Candidatus Nanopelagicales bacterium | reverse complement strand
GGCGAACCATTAGAACTCTGTGGTCTTGATCCGGTAACTGGATACTTTCGAGATGGCTTCACCACAACAGATGAATCGGACTATGGAAGCCATACTGTTTGTGCTGTTGTCTCAGCTGAGTTTCTAGAGCATCAAAAGTCTGTAGGAAATGACCTTTCAACCCCGGCGCCGCAGTTTGGATTTGCTGGTTTAAAGCCAGGGGATCGCTGGGCGGTATGTGCTCCGCGGTGGCAGCAAGCACTTGAAGATGGCGCTGCTTGTGGAGTTGTTCTGGCGGCTACTAATGAAGCAGCCCTTGAGTACATAAACGCTGAAGATTTAATAGCCCATAGCGTGGACGTGCCGCCAGACTTAAGTGAACTAATTCAAGACTAAGTTCCTGCTAACCGTTCTTATCTTTATCCGAAACCTGCTTCTTAAGTGATTCAAGTTCAGAAAGAACACTGTCTAACTTAGAGCTGATTTGGTGCTCAATAGTTATTGCTTCAATCTCATTTTCTTGAGCCTCTTTATTGCGAGCACCATTGAAGTTAGATGCCAGCATGGCCGTGATTGTGCCCAATAGTGCAACGCCCATAATCATTAAGGCAACGCCGACGATTCGACCTGCACTTGATACTGGAAATTGATCACCATAACCGACTGTTGACATAGTCGTGAGAGCCCACCACCAGCCATCGCCAACATGCTCAATATTTGCTCCTGGATAGCCACGCTCTGCATCCGTCACGGCCAGGCCAGCAATAAACCACGTAGCGAGGGCAAGAACGATTACTGAAGTTGTGACATCTCTACCTCGCGAGGCTGATGCCTTCCGAGTGGTGGAAGTTACTGCAACTAATGCGCGTACAGCTCGAAGCAAAGGTAAGACCGGTAGTGCAACTGCGGCAAAGTCCAAGAGATTTGAACGAAAGTACTTCTTCTTATCTTCAGCAATCGATAGCCGAACGAAATACTCAATCGCAAACAAGAGCCAGACAACGATCAAGACCCATCGGCAAATCAACAGGATTGCAGGCGAGAGCTCAGGGTTAATGATTGGCAGTGCATATGCAGCTAAAAACAAAATTCCCATGGTTTGCAGAAACCTTGGAGAGTTCTTCGCCCACCACTCAATGGCACGTTTCATTTTCACCCCGGTCTTAGATCTATTTGATTCTCAGAATATCTGTATAGTGAGCAGTTTTGCCTTAAGACAGGTCGGTTTTGTCCGTTATGCTTTCAAATTATGACCAAGCAATCTCAAAGTAAATCAATAGACTCGGACAATCCCCAGGTCTATTTCATTGCTGCGGCATTAGGTGCTGGTGTTGGCTTGGTATCGATTGCATTTCTATTTGCAGTCCTGAGTTTGAAGAATCTGATCTGGACTAGCGATCATGCCAGAACCAGCGCCATCGTGGTCTTTGGAATTTGTACTTTGGGTGGATTGATAGTCGGTGTCCTGAATCACACAGCTCAGAAATCGCGAAATCAAGCTCATGATTTAACCGAAGCTATTGCCGATATGGAAGATGTAGAAACCAAGCAAGCGCCGCCTGCTCGCTTAATCTTCGGCCGAGCAACCCTTGGCATCGCCTCACTGGGTTTCGGTGGGCCAGTTGGTCCCGAAGCTCCGCTAATTGCTTTGGTAGCCCAACTTAGTTCGCGCCTGTCACATATACTTCGCATCACTCAAGCACGAGTAGTTGAACTTTCGGTTGCCGGATCCCTTGGTGTGTTATTTGGCGTGCCATTAGTACTGGCTGGAATTGAGAGTGAAGAAAAGCAAGAACGAAAGAATTTGACTCAGCGCCTGGTCGCACGAGGGCCAGAAATCATTGCGGCGATTTCTTCATTGATTGTTATCACCAAGTTGTTACCCGAGATCGGAATTCATCAATTCACTTCAGCGTCGTCAACTAATTTAGAAATTGGCATAGATTTACTTTGGGTTGCCTTAATTGCAATTTTGGCCAGCGCACTTGGTCGATTGGTAATTGTCTCAATGCCAAAGTTAAGAACAATAGTTGTTGAGAAGTTTCCGGGTGGCGACATTCCTGCTGGTTTATTCAGCGGCGCAATCCTTGGTCTAAGTGCTTTAGTAACTCCACTAATTCTTTTCTCGGGTCATCATGAGATTCAAGAACTTCTTGATGGCTCAGAATCAGTTGGGCAATTGCTTGGCATTACTGCGCTGAAGATTTTGGTGTTAGTTGTTTGTTTAGCTGGTGGCTGGTACGGAGGACAGATTTTTCCATTGGCATTCATCGGAGCGGGCACTGCATTAGTAGTCGCCGAACTTGTCGGAAGTTCAGCCACATTAAGTTTGGTAGCCGCGGGATTTGTGGCAGCCAGCGCAGTTGGTATTCGCAGGCCATTACTTGCCTTGATTTTAGGGTTCATACTATTTCCGCAAACTTCTTGGTTGGCGATGTTATTGGCTGCAGCCATATCAATTTCAATGATAAACAAACGTCCAGTTTCACTGGAACATTGATCCAATACAAAAGCCCGTGCCTATTTAGGCACGGGCTTTTCGTTTTGAGTTTTACTCAGCAGTCTTGAACCAAGCATTTGCTTTTGATGTGCTAACAATTATCAAAGCAAGTACGTTCAATGCAATTTGCACCC
>JBIIZV010000176.1:0-2616 GCA_044346095.1 Candidatus Nanopelagicales bacterium | reverse complement strand
ATTGCGACGGGGTCTGAAGTTTCTATTGCACTATCTGCACAACAAACTTTGGAATCAAGTGGCGTTTCAACCCGAGTTGTATCGGCACCTTGTTTGGAATGGTTTGATGCCCAAGATGCGGAATATCGAGAATCAGTTCTGCCACATGCCGTAACAGCCCGAGTTTCAGTTGAGGCGGGAATTTCTCAGGGCTGGTGGAAGTACGTAGGTTCCGGTGGACGCTGCATTAGCTTGGAACATTTTGGTGCGTCAGCAGGGGCAGAAAAACTCTATACCGAATTTGGAATTACAGCTGATGCTGTGGTTGCAGCAGCTCAAGAAGTTTTGAACTAATTATTTTCCACGAAGCTTAGCTAGGGCTTCATCAAGAATTCCCTTGCCGTCTTTGTCGTTACGACGTTCCTTAACGTA
The DNA here is from genome assembly GCA_044346095.1 of Candidatus Nanopelagicales bacterium. Lineage (GTDB taxonomy): Bacteria > Actinomycetota > Actinomycetes > S36-B12 > UBA5976 > UBA5976. The sequence continues at coordinate 2,205 of JBIIZV010000176.1, read as the reverse complement.
AGCCAAGTGAGTCTTGTAAGGCTCAGTCTTTGCTAGAACTGGTGGATTGTCTTTGTCAGTTCCAGCTGGCATGCCACACTTTGGGCAATCCCACTCTTCTGGAAGTTCAGCATCATGCGCAAAGCTTGGTGTGGTTTCGTGTCCGGAGGCACAGTAAAACGGTAGGTAAATACGTGGTGCAGCTTCACCGCGCTCAGCTTCGCCCATTGGGCCGGCTCCAACGCGACTTCCTCGAATTGCGCTACCACTTGCCATGTTTTACTCCTGTTTGCTTACGCGGTTTTTAGTAACAAGCCAAGACCTACGATTGCCGCAGTCCAAACTAAAGCTAAAGCGATCGTAATTCGATCGAGGTTACGTTCTGCAACTGATGAACCACCAAGTGATGAGCTCATGCCGCCACCGAAAAGATCGGAAAGTCCGCCACCCTTGCCCTTATGAAGCAAGACAAGAGCGATCAACAACATGCTGGTTATCGCAAGAAGGATTTGAAACGCTGCAATCATTGGTCACCTGCTAAGTAGTGGAACATGGAAACGAACATCCCTATTCTACGCGTGCAATCGATAGCGACAAACCGACACGAATTCATCAGGATCCAGCGAGGCGCCGCCTACTAGACCCCCATCAATATCAGCCTCAAGCATCAGGGCTGCGACGTTATCTGCCTTCATTGAGCCTCCGTAAAGAACTCGAGTCTGGTCAGCTGCGGTGCCGTGGATCTCTCGGATTCGGGTCCGAATTGCGCCACAAACTTCTTGCGCATCAGCTGGGGTGGCCACTTCTCCGGTGCCAATTGCCCAAACTGGTTCGTAAGCAATTACCAGATTGGCAACATCGTTAGCAGCAATACCTTGCAGCGCAGCATCTAGCTGCTCAAGTGCGTAAGCCACGTGATTGCCAGCCTTGCGGACTTCGAGGCCCTCGCCAACGCAAACGATTGGAATCAAGTTGTTTCGCAATGCAGCTTGAGTCTTTAGATTCACTGACTGATTATCTTCACCGTGGTATTCACGTCGCTCAGAGTGTCCAACGATTACGAACGTGCAGCCCAGCTTGGCCAACATCGGTCCAGAAATCTCACCCGTGAACGCTCCCTTGTCTGCCTTGGCAATGTCCTGCGCTCCGTACTTAAGTGCCAGCTTGTCACCATCAACCAAAGTCTGAACTGAACGAATGTCAGTGAAAGGTGGGATCACTGCAACATCCAACGCTGCGAAATCTTCAGCATTAAATGTGTAAGCAAGTTTTTGGACCAGCGCAATTGCCTCAATGTGATTGAGGTTCATCTTCCAGTTGCCGGCCATTAACGGGGTGCGTGCCATTTAGTTGTCCTCCAGGACTGATAAGCCAGGCAATTCTTTGCCCTCTAGATATTCCAAACTTGCTCCGCCACCAGTAGAAATGTGTGAGAAACCAGATTCATCAATTCCCAATAGTCGAACAGCTGCTGCCGAGTCACCGCCACCAACGACTGTCATGCCCGAGTTATTTGTCATCGCGAGTGCCACCGCTTTGGTGCCAGCCGCAAATGCTGTCATTTCAAAAACACCCATTGGCCCGTTCCACATAATTGTCTTAGCGTCGGCCAGGGACTTCTCAAAGCTCGCAATTGTGACTGGGCCAATATCCAGTCCCATCCAGCCATCAGGAATGTTATCTGCTGGAACGATTTGAGTGTTGGCGTCTGCCGCAAAGGCGTCCGCAACAACAATGTCAGTTGGCAAAACTATCTCAACATTAAGTTTCTTGGCCCGATCCAGAATATCTTTGACATTCGCAATCTGATCGGTTTCCAGCAGTGAAGAACCAACGGAGTAACCCTTTGCAGCCAGGAATGTGAAACACATGCCGCCGCCAATCAAAAGCCTGTCCACATTCGAGATCAAGTTGTCAATCACTTTCAACTTGTCACTAACTTTTGATCCGCCTAGAACTACGGCATAGGGGCGTTCTGGAGAACTTAGTACTTTCGCAAACACATCTGCTTCTGCCTTTACTAGCAGTCCAGCAGCATGTGGCAGTTCATTAGCTAAGTCTGTTACCGAAGCTTGCTCGCGATGAACCACACCGAAGCCATCGCTTACATACAGGTCGCCTAGCTTTGCCCAAGACTTTGCTAGTTCCTGACGTGCGGCAGCTTCCCCAGTCTCCCGCGCATCGAATCTGACATTTTCTAGCATTGCGATCTGACCAGCATTAAGC
>JBIIZV010000175.1:0-2639 GCA_044346095.1 Candidatus Nanopelagicales bacterium | reverse complement strand
AGCTAAAGAATTCCCTGCCGACGGATATCTCGTTGCCAACCCTGGTTTCTGAAGTTGAATTGATCCTCAAATGGCTCGGTGATGGCGTAACTCGATTAGTTGAGATCACTGATGGACACACTTGGCAGCATCCAATTTCTGCTCGGATTAGAGCCAATGAACTAGTTAGCAGCTAGCGCGTAGCGCTGACTTACGGAAACCCAAACGTCTAGCAAAGACTTGGCTGCGCCAGTATCGAGTGAACTGTAGGCGACCGGAAGCGCACGAGAAATCCGTTGAACTGTCGGATCTTCTGCTGGGCCGAAACGTTTAGCACCTTTTGCTGCGTCGTAGGCAACCATGGTCGCTGCCGCATTTAGTGCAACTACGTCTCGGATTGCTGCGTAGTTTCCATCCGATCGACCAGCAACAATTTCACGCACAACTTGAGCGTTGAATTGTGCGTCACCACCTCGGAGTTGTTCCAAAGTTGCAGCTTGCAATCCAAGTTCGCTTGGCTTCAATAATGATTCCCGCAAGCTGCCAGAAGTTACATCCCAAATTTGTGTTTGCGCTGAAGTGGAAAGTTCGTCTAGACCATCTGTACTTCGAACAATGATGGATTTGAAACCTCGATCGAGTTGTACTTGCGCTAGGACAGGTGCAAGGCGAATATCTGCGCAACCTAAAAGTGCAGCCTCGGGTTGACCTGGATTTGATAACGGCCCCAAAACATTAAACACAGTTGGTACACCAAGTTCTTTTCGAACATTTGCGGCGTACTTCATTGCTGGGTGATGAGAAGGTGCGAAGCAAAACGCAATTCCAGCTTCCGCTACGCAAGAAGACAAAAGACTTGTTGGCATGTTGATAGCAACACCGAGTGCTTCAAGTACATCTGCAGTACCAGCTTTAGAAGATATCGCTCGGTTACCGTGTTTTAGGACCGGGAATCCTGCTCCCGCAACTGTTAATGCGGCCATAGTTGAAATGTTTACGGTGTGTGCACCATCACCACCGGTGCCAACCACATCTACAGCAATGCGATCTAAGTTAACTTCGACTGCATTGGCAAGCATGGCTTTAACCATGCCGCTGACTTCTTGTGGGGTTTCACCTTTTACGCGAAGACCGATAACCAATCCAGCAAGTTGGGAGTCAGTTGCAGTACCAGACATCATTTCGTTCATTGCCCAAAATGCTTGGTCGAATGAAAGGTCATGTCCAGAAACTAATGTTCCTAAAACTTGTTTCCAGCTTGCTTCGGTCATGATCGAAATGCTTCCCTACTGGGAAATTGAATTTCGGTTTTTGAGTAAATCTAAGCAGGCATTAACAACGGCACGTGGATCGATTGGATGCGCGACTACTGCATCGGCTCGGGACCATGTTGCTAACCAGCGATCATCAACTCGGCCAACCAGAACTAGAACCGGTGGGCAGTTGTAAATTTCATCCTTGAGTTGGCGGCACAGCCCCATGCCGCCTGAAGGAGTTGCTTCGCCATCAAGAATCAGTAAGTCAAATGGCCTGGAATCTACGGCAGCGATCACGGCTGGATGTGTTGCACATTCCAAGATCTCGACATCCCCAAAATCAACCGAAGGTCGACGACCCAAGCTGATCTTGATGCTGGAGCGGACCGCGGAATCATCGCTATAAACAAGCACTTTGAGAGTGGGGGCACTGTTCGACACCCCAAAAGAGTATCTGACGGCGTACTCGGATCGGTAATTGGGATTGTCAGTCGAAAGGCCCAGAAATGCAATAGATCACATCAGGCCAGTTTTGGCCATCCTGGGGGGATTTTCCTCTAGGCAGTAGATAAACTCTAGGAGTGAGTACATCTACCGCCATCAGAGTCCCAAGCCAAGCCGAACGTCCAAATATGGTGTCAATTGGCACCATTGTGTGGCTAGCCAGCGAGTTAATGTTCTTCGCTGCTTTGTTTGCAATGTACTTCACACTTCGCTCGGTAAACCCAGAGCTATGGGCGGAAGAAGTAGAGCTTTTAAACATCCCTTTTGCCTCATTTAATACCACGATTTTGGTGCTTTCATCCGTCACTTGCCAGCTAGGCGTTTTCGCCGCTGAGCGCGGTGACGTTAAAGGGTTACGCAAGTGGTTTGTGATTACTTTCCTGATGGGCTTCTACTTCGTTGCCGGACAGGTTTACGAATATGCTGTTTTAGTTCATGAAGGACTGACTCTTTCCTCAAATGCCTACGGATCAGCGTTTTACTTAACAACTGGCTTCCACGGTTTGCACGTGACTGGCGGTTTGATTGCATTCCTGTTTGTTTTGGCAAGGACTTATGCAACAAAAACTTACTCACACAAGCAAGCTACGACTGCGATCGTGGTTTCTTACTACTGGCACTTCGTCGACGTAGTTTGGATCGCACTTTTTGCAACTATCTACCTAATCAAGTAATCAAAATCCAATAAGCCTCATTTAGTGAAATAGCGAAGGAATCCAGTGGCACTCAGTAAAAGACATCCTGCGGCACTATTTGCGGTTCTAGCCGTGGCACTTGGCACCACTGGTGCTGCATATGCTGCCGTTAGCACTCAAACTGCTCCGAAAGTAGTGGCTAAAACCGAGACTCAAGTTCAACAAGGTAAGCAGTTGTTCCTTGAAGGCTGCTCCTCATGCCATG
>JBIIZV010000173.1:0-2662 GCA_044346095.1 Candidatus Nanopelagicales bacterium | reverse complement strand
GCTTACGCTCGTCCGGACTTAGCTCGCTCATTAGTAATGACTGGCACTTGGGCTTATGCAGATCCAATCATGGTTGATCAACTAGACAGTATGACAACCATGCATCAAGAGTCTGGCTTCTACGCTTTCCAGAAGTTTGTTGCATCATTTTCCTTCCCAGGAGATTTCTACAACGAAAACCGCGATCGCTTATTAGGCGACAACGGCACCTGGGCAGATCTAAACGGCAACTTTGCGGCTCATGAGCGTTACGTCCATGCTTGCAACATCCACGATTCACGTGAGCGCCTGCCACACATCAAGACACCATCACTTGTATTGCACGCGCTGCAGGATTCAATTACCACTGCACGTCACACCCAAGTGATTGAAGACTTGATTCCAAACTGCATCGGCATCACCTGGCCAGATGCATCCCACGTAATAGCGGGTAAAGAACAGCGCATCCGATTTGATGCACTTCTTAAAGAATTCCTTGAGGCCAATTAATGACAATTCAGTTGACGCAAGACCAGAAAGATTTCCAAGAGGCCATTCGCGCATTTGTTGATAAGGAAATCATTCCGGTTGCTCGCGACATGGAACATTCGGGCGAATACCCAACTGCCATCGTTGAGCATATGAAGGAAATGGGACTTTTTGGAATGACAATTCCAGAAGAGTTCGGTGGCCTTGGCGTTGACATGACAACGTTCTCGATTGTTTTCGAGGAACTATCCCGTGGCTGGATGGGTGTAGCTGGAATCTTAGGTTCGCACTCCATGGCCTGTTTTGTAATTGCCAAGCATGGAACTCCTGAGCAAAAAGCCAAGTACTTGCCTGAGCTAGCAACTGGCGCTCGTCGCAGTGGGCTTGGACTTACTGAACCAGGTGCCGGAACTGATCTTCAGGGAATTGCAACAACTGCAACCCTTGATGGCGACCATTACATTGTGCGCGGCTCAAAGACTTGGATAACAAACGCTCGTCACGCTGATCCACTTCCTGTTCTCGTAAAGACTGACCCAAAGGCAGATCCTCGCCACAAAGGTATGTCGGTACTACTTATTGAGGCCGGAACTCCTGGCTTCACCATTGGTAAAGACATTCCAAAAATGGGCTACAAAGGTCCAGAGTCTTGCGAAGTCATCCTTGATGAAGTCCGCGTACCTGTTGAACAGCTTCTCGGTGGCGTTGAAGGTCGCGGTATGCAGCAAGTTCTTTCTGCGCTTGAGACTGGTCGCCTAAACATTGCAGCTCGTTCAGTTGGTATCGCAGCTCGTGCTTACGAAGAAGCCGTTAGCTACGCCAAGTCTCGTATGGCATTTGGTAAGAGCATCTCTGAGTTCCAAGCAATCCAGTTAAAGATCGCTGACATGGCAACTGACTTGCAGGCTGCTCGCCTACTTACTTATTGGGCAGCTTCTGAAGCGGATCAGGGTAAGCGTGTTGATCTGCAAACAGCTCAAGCCAAGGTATTTGCATCCGAAGTAGCAATCCAGAATTCACTTCGCGCAATGCAGGTACATGGTGGCTATGGCTATTCAACTGAGTATGAAATTGAGCGCCTATACCGTGACGCTCCACTAATGAGTATTGGTGAAGGCACCAACGACATCATGCGAATGGTTATTGCCAAGCAAATTTTTGCTGACTAAATCACGTTGCTGAAAACTCGTTAATCTTCCGAGATACTTAGTACATGTTGCGCGCCAATAAATACCTATTTGCAATGGTGCTGGCCATGGTGGGCTGGGGTGTTGCTAACCCAATTGGCGACATTGCAATTGAGTTCATCGACCCGATTTCATTCTTTGTAATTGAAATTGTCAGTGGGCTTTTTCTGTTCTTTATTGTTGCGTTAGTAGTTCCGTCACTTCGTAAAGCAATTCGTCAGGTGCCTTGGAGAATTGCTCTACCCTTTGGCTTGATCCAGCCGGGGCTTGCTTACTTACTTGGAAACATTGGATGGCAATACGGAACGGTCACAACCGGTGCGATCCTGATGTCCAGCGAAGTTATCTTTTTGGCAATTGGTGGCGCGCTGTTTCTTCGTGAGAAGCTAAATGCTTGGTCGGTTGTCGCATTACTTATTGGTGTCTCTGGTGCGATCGTCGTTGGCATCGCAGGTCAATCAAGTAATCCAGAAACTGCTGGTCAGACTGTGGATATTTTGGGCTACACATTCTCAGCTGGCGCTGTTGGTGCTGCAGCATTCTTAGGTGTTGGTCTGTGTGGAGCAATCTATGGATTGTTGATGCGCCGATTGAAGTCTGATGTAAACACCATCGCGCTAACACTTGGCCAAATGACTTCGGCAAGCTTTTTGTCGGTCGTAGTTCTGCTGGTCACGCAAACGGATATTCCAACTCCACAATCAGTTGGCCCATACTTCTATATGGCGATACTCGGTGGCATCGTTGGAACCACATTGCCATTCTTGTTATTCAACTTTGCGGCGCCTAACTTAACGACTAAACAGACAGCATTAACGCTCAACATAATCCCAGTAGTAGCAATTCTTTCGGGCGCTTTGGTTGGTCGAGGTTTGCCTGTTGGGGCGCAATACCTCGGAATTGTTTTAGTCCTAATCAGCTTGCTTGCACTCGAATCTGGCCATGATGAAGAGACTGATTCCGCCTTGACCTCCCCAGCTTTTCCCAAGTCCTGACCTACTGCTAAT
>JBIIZV010000027.1:0-9231 GCA_044346095.1 Candidatus Nanopelagicales bacterium | reverse complement strand
ACAACCGTGCCATCAGCATTTGAAAGAATTCGGCTACGCGCATCGTGAGTTGAAATTGCTTTGGCATGTTGAGCCAAAATGCCAACTGCTGGTGCCATGTGCTTGGTGTGGAATGCGCCAGCAACTGAAAGCGGTCGAACCCGAGCGCCAGTTGGTGGATCAGTTTCAAGAGCAGCAAGTTGTTCTAATGTTCCAGCTGCAACAATCTGGCCTGCACCATTTTCATTTGCGGCAGTCAGTCCGTGCTGAGCTAGCTTTGCAATCACTTCGTCGCGATCGCCGCCTAGAACTGCAGACATGCCAGTAGGTGTAACAGCCGAAGCAGCAGCCATTGCATTTCCGCGTTCGCGCACTAACACCATTGCTTGTTCGGCAGAGATAACGTGAGCAGCGGCAGCGGCAGTGATTTCGCCAACGCTATGTCCAGCGCCAACTGCAACCTTGGCAAAGGCCTCGCCTGGATGTGGGAACAAACTAAGTAGGGAAACCATGCCAGCGCTAACGATCAGGGGCTGAGCCACGGCTGTGTCACGAATGGTGTCTTCGTCGCTTGTGGTGCCATGAGCAATCAGATCAATGCCAGCGACTGTTCCCAGCCACTTCATGCGATCCTCAAAATGAGGTAGCTCTAACCATGGGGTTAAAAAGCCGGGGACCTGGGAACCTTGACCTGGGGCAACTACTGCAAGCACTCGTATAGTCTCTCGTATAGGCAACCGCTAAATCTGATGACGATCCACTAAATTCTAAGGCTATTTTTTGTAGGTAACCTACAATTCAGGGCTATTTCGCTCAATCATTAGGGCAATTCGCAGCGTTAAGGCATCGGTTGGCTCAAATGGGTCTAAACCAGTGGCTTCCAGGACTCGACGTAGGCGATAGCGGACCGTGTTTACGTGGACGAAAAGGGTTCGAGCGCAGCCCTCAATCGTTGGGGCGACCTCCAGGTAGCAAGCCAGAGTTTGTCGGACATCGCTACTGAGATCCTGTCGCAATTTAGCAACGACGGGATCAATTGCTGCAGCATCCCCAGCAATCACTCTCGCTGCAATCATGTCTTCGGAGGCAACTAGGCGAGGTGCTTCTGAAACATAACTCAAAGCTCGGTAACCAGATAGCGCATCAAGAGCGGAACTGTGTGCTTCTTGCAAAGTTGAGACCACTGGACCAGTAACAACCGTGCCGGGACCAAAGTGACCAACAAATGGCTTAGCAACAATTTCTGGATTATCAGATTCGGAAACGCCACCAATTATTGTGATCATTCGGTCATTATGAACGCCAACCATCACATCTAGCTTTGCGGACTTTGCAGTTCGCCTAATCTGTTCCATATGAACTTCGATTGCAATTTGATTCGATGGAACCGGTCCCACGATCGCAAGCACATGTTTGTTTACATCCCAACCTGCAGCAGCTGCGCGAGCAAGCAGTGCATCATCAGAACTTCCCGCCAAGATTGCATCAAGTACTAAGTCTTGTAAGCGCGCATCCCACGCTCCACGATTTTCCGCAGCTCGGGCGTAAAACTCGGCGGCGGCAAATGCAATCTCGCTTGAATAACGCAACAGCGATTCACGCAGGTAAGACTGGCGATATTCATTCGCGCCAGCAATTTGTTCAACCATCTCTTCAACAACTGCCATTGAAGTTCTAACTAACTCCACGGTCTGCTGCAGAGTTAAAGCGCGAGCAAGTTCGCGGGGAGCACTAGAGAAGATGTCACCAACATGATCTTTTGATTCAAGTCCGGCGGAAAACCATTCGACAAAGTTAGTGATACCGCTTTGCGCAACCAGACTTACTGAGGCTCGTTCATTTGCGGGAAGTGCCACGAACCAAGGAAGCGTATCTTCCATTCGAGTAGTTGCAGCAGTAGTTAGTTCACCGGTCATTCGTTGCACGCGTCTTGCCAAAACCGCATGCTCAGCAGCGATCCGTTCTGGTGTGGATTCCGTTGAGCGGATTGAACGTGGCATAGGTCTAAGTGTGCCAGTAGTGCTGGAAAGGGTGAATCTGTGGTGGAAAGTTACAGTGCGTTTACTTGGGCAACTTGTTGCGCCGAGAGTTCAATGACTGGAAGAATCTCAGCAAGTTGTTCGGTTGTGCGAGCGCTAGCAATTGGCGTAACCACGCCAGGTTGAGCTCGCAACCAACCCAAGGCAACTGCAGCAATTGAAGTATTTTCCTGCTTAGCAATTTCAGTTAGCGCATTAAGAATTGCCCAACCACGATCGTTTTTGTAGTCCGGCATATCCCCAGCGCGCACACTATCGACTTCAACGCCTGGCTGATATTTGCCAGTTAAGAAACCAGTTGCCAAGGAGAAGTAGGGAAGTACTGGAATGTCTTCCTTAACAGCAGCGGCCATTAAGTCACCTTCATACTCATTGCGAACAATGGCGTTGTAATTCGGCTGAAGTAAAAGGTATTCGCTCATGCCAAGGTCACGGGAAATCTTAAGTGCTTCTTCAAGGCGTGAGGCCGTGTAGTTGGAAGCAGCTAAGTAGCGAACTTTGCCGGCGGTTACAAGTTCATTAAACGCAGTTAATGATTCTTCGAGCGGAATTTCTTCATCATCGTGATGTGCGTAGTAGATGTCGATGTAATCAGTGCCAAGGCGACGAAGTGAATCCTCAGCAGCTGCGGCAATGTTTGCTGCACTTAGTCCTGGTCTAGTCGCTAATTTGGCGACCTTAGTTGCAATCACCATGTCGCTACGATTTCCGCGAGCCCGCATCCAATCGCCGATGATGGTTTCGCTTTCGCCACCTACGTTGCCGGTGTGCCAACGGGAATACATGTCAGCGGTGTCAATGAAGTTTCCGCCTGCAGATTCATATGCAGTTAAAACTTCTTGGGATTGCGCTGCGCTGGCACTCCAGCCAAATACGTTTCCACCTAAGCAGAGTGGGTGAACTTGTAGTTCAGTTCTGCCAAGTGCAACGCGCATCAGCCGCCACCTTCAGTGTTGCCAGCTGATGCAGCTTTTGGATTAGTCAAGTCATAGCGATCGATTGCTTCTTGCACTCGCTCGGCAGGAATTTCGCCACGCTTAGCCAGCATTGCTAACGCCTGAACTGTGATGCTTTGAGCATCCACTAGGAAGTGACGACGAAGTGCGCCGCGAGTATCTGACATACCCCAACCATCAGTGCCAAGGGATACGAAATCATTTGGTACCCAGTCACGAATTTGATCTTGAACTGCGCGCATGAAATCGGAAACTGCAATTACCGGTCCCTGAGTTCCAGCAAGCTTTTCCGCAATCCAACTAACTTGTGGTTCTGCTGATGGATTAAGGAAGTTATGACGATCAGCCGCAAGGCCATCGCGTCGCAATTCATTCCAAGAAGTTACTGACCAAACGTCAGCGCTAACGCCCCAGTCTTCGCGAAGTAGCGCCTGTGCCTCAAGTGCCCAAGGAACAGAAACACCGGAAGCAAGCAGTTGAGTTCGAGGCCCCTTGCCATCGGAATCTGGAGCCAGCAAGTACATGCCGCGCAGAATGCCTTCAGTGTCAACGCCAGCAGGCTCGGCTGGCTGGACATAAGGCTCGTTGTAAACCGTTAAGTAGTAGTAGATATCTTCAGGATTCTCGCCATACATGCGGCGCAATCCATCACGAACAATATGACCTATCTCGAAGCCATACGCCGGGTCATAGCTAACTACTGCTGGATTAGTTGCAGCAAGTAAATGTGAGTGACCATCTTCGTGCTGCAGGCCTTCACCATTAAGTGTTGTGCGACCTGCGGTTGCACCAAGTACAAAACCACGAGCCATTTGATCGCCAGCAAGCCAGAATGAATCTCCAGTGCGCTGGAAACCAAACATGGAATAGAAGATGTAGATCGGGATCATTGGTTCGTTATGCGTTGCATATGAAGTTGCAACTGCAGTCCAAGATGCAACTGACCCGGCTTCGTTAATACCTTCGTGCAGGATCTGACCAATTTCGGATTCTTTGTAAGACAGCATTAGTTCGCGGTCTACTGACATGTATTGCTGACCATGTGGTGAGTAGATCTTCAAAGTAGGGAAGAAGCTGTCCATTCCGAAGGTGCGTGCTTCATCCGGAATGATCGGAACAATTCGGTTTCCGATGTTTTCGTCACGGACTAAGTCGCGAAGCAAGCGAACAAAAGCCATGGTGGTTGCAACTGGCTGATTACCAGAGCCAGCACTCATGTCCTTGTATGTCTCAATTGGAGGCAGTGTTAAGACTTTTGCCTTGGTTCGACGTGATGGGACGTAGCCACCAAGCGCGCGGCGACGTTCATGTAAATACTCGATGTGTTCGTGGTTATCACCTGGGTGGTAATACGGCGGCAACTTGTCATCAAGTTGCGCGTCTGTGATTGGAATCTGCAACCGATCGCGGAAAACTGCTAAGTCTTCATGGGCCAGTTTCTTCATCTGGTGCGTGGCATTGCGGCCTTCGAAGTGCGAACCTAAAGTCCAGCCCTTGATGGTCTTGGCCAGAATTACAGTTGGCTGACCAGTATGAGCTTCAGCTGCTGAGTATGCGGCATACATCTTCTTGTAGTCATGGCCACCGCGCTTTAGGTTCCAGACCTGTTCGTCCGACCAGCCTTCGACCATGGCCTTGGTGCGAGGATCGCGGCCAAAGAAGTTGTCACGAACGAAGCCACCGTTTTCAGTCTTGTAAGTCTGGAAGTCACCGTCTGGAGTGCGGTTCATTAAGTTAACGAGCGCACCTTCGTTATCAATGGCGAGCAATTCATCCCACTCGCGACCCCAAACAACCTTGATTACGTTCCAGCCAGCGCCGCGGAACTGTGATTCAAGTTCTTGAATGATTTTTCCGTTTCCGCGAACAGGTCCATCAAGGCGTTGCAAGTTGCAGTTGATTACGAAAGTTAAGTTGTCTAGTTCTTCGCGAGCGGCAATACCAATGGCGCCTAATGATTCCGGCTCGTCCATTTCGCCGTCACCTAGGAATGCCCAAACACGTTGCTGAGAAGTGTCCTTGATTCCACGATGATGCAGGTAGCGATTAAAGCGAGCTTGGTAAATCGCATTCATTGGACCAAGACCCATTGAAACAGTTGGGAACTGCCAGAAATCTGGCATCAAACGTGGGTGTGGGTAGCTTGGCAAACCGTTTGGCGCAGCTGATAGTTCCTGACGGAAGCCATCAAGACGATCTGTACTTAAGCGACCTTCAAGAAATGCGCGGGCGTACATGCCAGGAGATGCGTGACCTTGGAAGAAAACTTGATCGCCGCCGCCTTCATGTTCTGGACCACGGAAGAAGTGATTGAAGCCAACTTCGTAAAGTGAAGCACTTGATGCGTAAGTTGAAATGTGCCCACCGACACCGATACCTGGACGTTGTGCGCGATGCACCAACATCGCGGCGTTCCATCGGATGTAAGCGCGGATACGGCGCTCAATAGTTTCGTCACCAGGAAAATCAGGTTCGCGGTCAGGCGAGATGGTGTTGATGTAGTCGGTACTACGAAGACTTGGGACACCAACATTTTTCTCCGAGGAGTGGCGCAAAAGTGACAACATAATGTGACGCGCACGCTGTTCACCGTGTGTTGCGATTAAAGCATCCAGTGACTCGATCCATTCCTGAGTTTCTTCAGGATTTACATCTACGTACTGGGTAGGTAGACCGCCAGCAATCAGCGAATCCCGATCTGGTGTGGTGGTCACAGTTGGTTACCCGCCTTGTGGTGGAGCTCGTGTCGGAGCATGTGTTGGATCGTTTATTTCACCTCCTATTGTGTCTGATGCCGTAGATATCTCATAAGTCGAGTCCTATTTGGCGGGAAATCAATATCGGGCAATTTCGGGTTTGCAGTTGCCTTTTCGCCATTACTCGGGTGGACTATGACTGTGAGTTCACAAGAAAGCGCCCTAGCAGGGCTGGCGGGCAAGTTTGGATTAGGCGAAGGGCTAGTAGTCCAAGAGCTTGGGTTCGATACCGATTGCGATCAGATGGTCTCAGATGCGATTGCATCAGTCGCTGAATTGGTTGATGAAACCTATGACGATGTTGTTGACGCGGTTCTCCTTTGGTGGCGTGATGACGATGGCGACTTAGTTGACGCACTAGTTGATGCCCTTGGCCCACTTGCGGATAGTGGCGTCATTTGGCTTATGACACCAAAGCCAGGTCGCGCTGGACACGTCGAACCGGAAGACATTGCAGATGCAGCGCCAACATCAGGACTGCAGGCAACTAGCCACATTAATGCTGCGCCAGAATGGCAAGGCACCCGGTTAGTTGCGCCAAAGTCACGCCGCTAAGAATTTTTTCATTCAATTAAGTAATTCAAAATCCAAACCAAAGAAATGAGTAAATCATGTCGTTAGAAGTTGGCCAAGAAGCTCCAGATTTCACCCTGCAAAATCAATTCGGTGAAGATGTGAAGTTATCTGATTTCCGTGGCAAGAAGAACGTAGTTCTAGTTTTCTACCCAATGGCATTTACTGGAATTTGCACTGGCGAACTTTGCGAAATCCGCGATCAGCGTCCAGCCTTTGTCAGTGACGATGTGCAGGTTCTGGGAATCTCTTGCGATACCTCGGCCTCACTAAAGGCATTTGCTGAGCAAGAGAATCTTGACTACCCATTGCTTTCAGACTTCTGGCCACATGGTGAAGTTTCAAAGGCTTACGGTTCATTCTTTGAACCACGAGGCTTTTCAATGCGCGGAACCTTCGTAATCGACAAGGCAGGCATCCTGCGCTGGTCAGTAGTTAACGGTCCTGGCGATGCCCGTAATACCGACGAATACAAGCAGGCTTTAGCTGCCCTATAAATCGGACAGTTCGCTAAAAGATGCGGACTTGGCTGACTAGGTGTGAAATTGAGATGCCACAGCCGGTGTAGACCCGAGACTCACCGGCTGTGGTCTTTTTACACCCACATTGGATTTCTAACTTTTCCAAACCTTAGATAAGGTAGGGAAGCACGTAGGGCGCTTAGCTCAGTTGGCTAGAGCATCTCGTTTACACCGAGAGGGTCAGGGGTTCGAGTCCCTTAGCGCCCACTGCAACAGAAATACCCCCGCAAGGGGGTATTTTTTTATCTCTAACGAGTCATCGCATCATTAATTGCCCAAAGAGTAAGAGGTAGTCTGGCTTTGTTAGTTGAATAACTAAACAAATCTGGGAGCAAAAAATGGCCGTTACTGCAAGCCCCGACCAGCAACAAGCATTGCTGGACTTGCAGGGCTTTGACACCAAGCTCCTACAGCTGGCGCATAAGCGAGCAGGACTACCTGAGATTGCCGCCGCCCAAGATTTAGAAGTCGAACTTGGTTCAATAAAGATGCGCCTCGTTGCTGCTCAAACTGAAGCTTCAGATCTCAAGTTAAATCAGTTGAAGGCTGAAGCCGATGTTGAACAAGTTGTAGCGCGAGCTCGGCGCGATCAAGAGCGCTTAGATTCCGGCGCAGTGTCTGCAGCCAAAGAACTCGAAAGCTTGCAGCACGAAATTGGAACCTTGGCTAAGCGTCAGGCAGAACTTGAAGACATTGAACTTGAAATCATGCAGGCATATGAAAATGCCCAGCAGGCAGTTACAGAATTACAGGCAAGTGAAATTGAAACAACTGAAAAGCTTGCAACTCTTGCCCAGACTCGAGACGACTTGTTTGCTGACATTGATTTCGAAGTGAATTCACTTACGAATCAGCGCACAGAAATCGCAAATGGTTTGCCGGCAGATCTAATTGCGCTTTATGACAAGATCCGCGCAGATCAAGGTGGCGTTGGCGCTGCATTGATTCACCGTGGGTCCTGCCAGGGTTGCCACATCACTATTGACGCCCAAGAAATTGATCAAATTCGAAATATGCCAGCCGATGCAATTGCGCGTTGCGATCAATGCCGAAGGATTTTGGTTCGCACAGCGGAGTCGGGTCTGTGACTCACTTTGTAATGGAAGCCGATGGCGCATCCAGAGGTAATCCAGGTCATGCTTCATACGGAACTGTGATTCGAAATGCCAACACTGGGGAAGTGGTTGCTGAGCGCGCTGCAGTTCTTGGCCACGCGACCAACAATGTTGCGGAATACAACGGACTAGTCGCTGGACTTCGCGCGATTGCCGAACTTGATCCAGAAGCTTTGGTGGAAGTTCGCATGGATAGCAAACTAGTAGTTGAGCAAATGTCTGGCCGCTGGAAGATCAAAAGCCCTGACATGCAAAAGCTAGCTATCGAAGCGCGCGAAATCCTGCCTTACGGAAACGTTACATATACCTGGATTCCGCGCGAAGACAATAAGCATGCCGATGCTCTTGCCAATGAAGCTCTAGACACCCACCTTGCTGGTGGCTCCGGAATCATCTCTCGTCCTTAGCGATTAGTAATGACCATGATTTTGCTGCCGCCATCAGAAGGTAAATCTGATGCCACGGGAAAACAAAAATTAGATTTTAAGAAACTTTCATTTCCAGAGTTAACTAAACAACGACAAGAGTTAGCAGCAGCAGTTGTAGCAATGGCAAATGGTCCAGCTGCAAAAACCCGAACTGCACTGGCTATTAGCGCGAAACAAGATTTTGAAATCGAACGCGATCAAAAATTGTTGACGGCCGCTGCTGGTCCTGCCTGGTCGATCTATACCGGGGTTCTCTATGACGCAATTGAAATTGATTCACTAAGCGCCAAAGCGAAAACCAAATTTGAATCAGAAAACTTTGTCGTCTCTGCGTTGTTTGGGCTAATCAATGTCACTGATCGAATTCCGGCTTATCGACTCTCGGGGGACACGGCTGTTCCAAAGATTGGATCTCTCACAAAGTTTTGGAGCGACTCAATTACTTCATTGATTTCTGAGCAAGATGAGTTTGTAATTGATCTGCGCTCTGGAAACTATGTAAAGCTCGGACCAACCGACAAAGCGATCGCCGATCAAGTTGTGGTCCCGCGAATTATGCAAAAGATGCCAACTGGTGCGCCTAAGGTTGTCAGCCACTCAAATAAGGCAACCAAAGGCCGTTTAGTTCGAGCTTTGGCTCAATCAACCAAGTCCGTAACAAGTGTTGAGCAACTAGCGAACTTAGCTGAAAAAGTGGCGCTAGATGTGAAAATTATCAAGCCATCCAAGATTGGAATACCTTGGGGACTCGACGTAATTGTTGAGGTTTTGTAAGCCTTCGGGTTATCGATTCCATTTTTTTCTAAAAACCCCTTGCCATGAGGTTTTCATAGGCGTAGGAATGGCTTAGTTAGAAAATGTCGC
>JBIIZV010000172.1:0-2680 GCA_044346095.1 Candidatus Nanopelagicales bacterium | reverse complement strand
GCTGGCTTTCGATTGATTGCGAACTCTTAATTCCAGCTGCGGTCTCCTCGTGCATAACAGTAGAAAATCAAAAAGATGTTGTTGCACAACTAATTGTTGAAGCTTCTAATTTGCCGATAACTCAGGAAGCCGAAGAACTGTTGGCCGCTCGAGGTATCACCGTGATTCCAGACTTCCTTGCTAACTCAGCAACCAATGCCTGGTGGTGGCTTCTTTTGTTTGGTGACATTGATGGAACCTGGGAACAGTCAGAGCAAAAGATCCGTACGCGGCTCGATGAACTCACGCTTGAAATCCTGAATTCTGCAAAAGCACTTAAAGTCACTCCGCGTGAAGCCGCTATTGAAGTAAGCCGAAGCAACTTAGAAAAATTACTTAAGACAGAAGGCGCACGCTAGATCTTGACTTTGTCACGCCGTGTTCTTTAAGAAAAATTTTCGGGATCGAGTTTTTAACTCTGGACGTTCCTAATAATTTAGTGGGCTCTCCAATTTTGTTTGATGAACTCAAAGATGAATCCGAACTTCTAAATAAATTGATTGAAACATCCAGAGCAGCAGCAGGGCATTAAGTAATCAAACCCGCGGCGCTGGCGCGATGAACTAATTCGGCTCTGCGATGACTATTGAGCTTCTTAGATGCATTTTGAATGTGAAACTTAACTGTGCTTTCTGAAATAAACATTTCGTGAGCAATTTGCTTATTACTTAAGCCACGAGAAATTGCACGAATCACATCTAGTTCGCGATCCGTTAAGTGCTCAGCTTTATCTCGAGTCGAGCCAAGACCTTTTGCAACTAATGATCCAACTCCACGACCGAGAACGGTATCACCGTCCTGAATAGCTTTAACGCCGTTAATTAACTCATCAGACTTCAAATCGTTTTTGCAAAGGTAACCATTTGCTCCGCGGCGCAAAGCTTCAACAACGATTAGTTCACTGAGGGTTTGGGCTAGAACCAAAATTCTTGTGGCCGGGTAACGATCTGAAATCTCCTCACAAATATTGAGTCCACGAGTTGTGTCATCACCTAAATCCAAATCGATGATCATGATGTCTGGCCCGTGCTCGTCGACAGCATCAATGACAGCGTCATAGGTAGTGGCCTCGGCGACAACCGCCATTCCGGCATTTCGCTCCAGGATTGATCTAATACCAACGCGGGTGATTACGTTGCGATCAGCGACAACGATTCGAGTTGTAGCCATAGGGGATCGGCGCCCGAGCGAAACTTCAGGTCTTAGGTCTGACGCCATGCCCTGATGCTAACTGCCCACCTAGCCGTTTGGATAGGGCTAAACCTGACCAATTTGCTTGCTTAGGGCTAGGTGAGGGTTCATTTCTATGAAAATCAGCGATATCTGGACGTACCGTCGCAACTAGTTGGTCGGCAATACCGTGCCGGCACTGAGAGGAAAAACAATGACTGTTTATGCCCAACCCGGACAAGCCGGGGCCGTAGCTGAATACAAGTCACGCTACGACCACTGGATCGGTGGACAATACGTTGCCCCCGTTAAAGGTCAATATTTCGAAAACGTAACACCTGTGACAGGAAAAGTTTTCTGTGAAGTTGCTCGTGGCACCGCAGAAGATATTGAAAAGGCACTTGATGCTGCGCATGCAGCTGCCAAGACCTGGAACAAGACTTCCGTAACCGAGCGCGCAATCATTCTTAACAAAATTGCAGATCGCATGGAAGCAAACCTAGAAAAGATCGCAGTTGCTGAAACCTGGGAGAACGGAAAGCCAGTTCGCGAAACTATGGCTGCCGATATCCCATTAGCAATCGATCACTTCCGTTACTTCGCTAGCGCAATTCGCGCTCAAGAAGGTTCAATTGGCGAACTAGATCACGACACTGTTGCTTACCATTTCCATGAGCCTCTAGGTGTTGTTGGTCAGATCATTCCTTGGAACTTCCCAATCTTGATGGCAACTTGGAAACTTGCGCCAGCACTTGCTGCAGGTAACTGTGTTGTTCTTAAGCCAGCAGAACAAACACCAGTATCAATTCTGTTCCTGATGGATCTAATTGCTGATCTATTGCCAGCAGGTGTTGTCAACATCGTTAACGGTTTTGGTGTTGAAGCAGGTAAGCCACTTGCATCATCACGCCGCATTGCAAAGATTGCATTCACCGGCGAAACCACAACTGGCCGTTTGATCATGCAGTACGCATCAGAAAACATCATTCCGGTCACTTTGGAACTTGGTGGAAAGTCACCAAACATTTTCTTCCGCGACATCGCTGATGACAATGATGCGTTCTACGACAAGTGTCTTGAAGGTTTCAATATGTTCGCGCTTAACCAGGGTGAAGTTTGCACCTGTCCATCCCGCGCACTTATTGATGCACCCATCTACGACAAGTTTCTAGCTGATTCAATTGTTCGCACAAAGGCAATCACCCAAGGAAATCCACTTGATACCAACACAATGCTTGGTGCTCAGGTTTCCAACGATCAGATGGAAAAGATTCTTAGCTACATCGAAATCGGTAAGCAAGAAGGCGCAAAGCTAGCTCTTGGTGGCAAGCGCGCAGATCTAGGTGGCGATCTTGCAGGTGGCTACTACATCGAGCCAACGATCTTCGAAGGTAAGAACAACATGAGAATCTTCCAAGAAGAAATCTTCGGACCTGTTATTTCCGTCGCGAAGTTTGATGGTTTCGAAGAG
>JBIIZV010000171.1:0-2728 GCA_044346095.1 Candidatus Nanopelagicales bacterium | reverse complement strand
CACCGTCGAATACTTAGTTGCTCAGGGGCGCAGAGTATTTGTGGACTTCGAACATTTCTTTGATGGCTACAAGCACGATTCTGATTATGGTGTTGAAGCAATCAAAGTCGCAATGAAGGCTGGCGCTGATGTTGCCGTGCTCTGTGACACTAATGGTGGAATGTTGCCATCTGGAATTGCCACAATCGTCACTGACGTAAAGAACAGAACTCAAGCGCGCATTGGCATTCATTGCCAAGATGACACTGGTTGTGCGATTGCAAACAGCCTTGCCGCAGTTGAAGCTGGCGCTACTCACGTTCAGGTCACAGCCAATGGTTATGGCGAGCGCACTGGAAACGCAGATTTGTTCGTTGTAGCCGCTAACTTGCAGTTAAAGCTTGGTGTGCCTTGCCTGCCAGAAGAATCACTAAAGGATTCCATGCGCATTTCACATGCGCTGGCAGAAATTGCGAACCTGCCACCGGATACTCACCAGCCATACGTTGGCGTTTCATCCTTCGCGCATAAAGCCGGATTACATGCAAGCGCGCTAAAGGTAAATCATGAACTCTATAACCACATCGATGCATCAGTGGTTGGTAATGATATGCGCGTACTTGTTACAGAGATGGCAGGACGCGCCTCAATTGAAATGAAGGGCACCGAACTTGGTTACGACCTTTCCAAAGAACCAGAAGCAATTACTCGGGTAGTTGAACAAGTAAAAGATTTAGAAGCTCACGGCTGGTCCTTTGAAGCAGCGGATGCTTCCTTTGAATTACTGCTTCAGGACGCCCTTGCTGGCAAGTCCACTAAGAAATTCACAGTTGAATCCTGGCGAACCATTGTTGAGCAACGTGAAGATGGACAGATTGTCAGCGAAGCTACCGTCAAAGTGCACGCTGATGGCGAGCGCATAGTTGCAACTGGTGAAGGTAATGGTCCGGTTAACGCACTCGACAATGCATTGCGTTCTGCGCTAGTTCAACACTTCCCACAGATTGCTGAACTTGACCTGGTGGATTACAAGGTTCGTATTCTTGACGGTGGCTTAGGTACTGGTGCGGTAACTCGCGTACTAATTGAAACCGCCGAAAAGGGTCGACGCTGGACCACAGTTGGCGTTAGCGAAAACGTTATCGCTGCATCTTGGCTTGCACTAGAGGACGCCATTTCATATGGCTTACTTGGCAAAACCAACTGAGAATTGCTTAACAAGTAGTCTTAGAAAATGCGTATTGCTCGAGTCTCGGTTCCAGGTGTTGAATTCCCGGTCTATGGCGTCATCACTGGTGACAAAATCGAATTGATCACAGGTCTACCTTGGCCTGACATTAGCGACCCCGTAGCTGCGCTTAACCTTGCAGACGTAAAGATTCTGGCTCCAGTAATTCCTAGCAAAATAGTTTGCGTTGGAAAGAATTACGCAGATCACGCCAAAGAAATGGGCGGAGATGTTCCAGTCGAACCCGTTATCTTCTTAAAGCCAAATACCACCGTGATCGGCGATGGCGACTTTATTGTGTTGCCACCTCAGTCAACTAATGTTCATCACGAATCTGAGCTGGCGATCGTGATTGGCGCATTGGCCAAGAACGTTGAAGTTGATCGCGCGGATGAAGTGATCTTTGGATACACCTGCGCAAACGATGTCACAGCGAGAGATTTACAAAACAGCGACCAGCAGTGGACTCGATCCAAGAGCTTTGACACTTTCTGTCCGCTTGGCCCATGGATTGAAACGGAATTAGATCCAGAGAACTTAGGCATCTCATGCCAAGTGAACGGCGTGACAAAGCAAGATGGAAACACTAGTGATTTAGTGCGTAGCGCTCGTGAAATGGTGTCTTGGATTTCGCACATGATGACTTTGCTGCCAGGTGATGTGATCTTGACGGGTACACCTGCTGGCGTTAGTTCAATCGTGTCTGGCGACTCGGTATCAGTAACTATTGAAGATATTGGTACTCTTACTAATTCAGTCACTGTTCGTTAAAGAACTATTCAGGAGAATCTGTGTCAAACGTTCGAGTTCGGTTCTGTCCTTCGCCGACAGGAAACCCGCACGTTGGCATGATCCGCACTGCCTTATTTAACTGGGCTTATGCCCGTCACACAGGCGGAACTTTTGTTTTTCGAATTGAAGACACCGATACCTCACGAGATTCTGAACAGTCCTACACAGATCTTCTAGATTCATTGCGTTGGCTTGGTATGGATTGGGATGAAGGTCCAGAAGTTGGCGGCCCGCATGCGCCGTATCGACAATCCCAGCGCATGGATATCTATGCAGACATTGCTGGCAAGTTACTAGATTCTGGAAATGCTTATCACTGCTACTGCTCACAAGAAGAACTTGAAGAACGTCGGGAAGCTGCGCGTGAAGCTGGCAAGACTCCAGGTTATGACGGCGCTTGTCGCACATTAACTGCAGAACAGAAATCTGATTACGAAACACAAGGGCGATCACCGGTTGTTCGATTCCGAATGCCAGATACTGACTTCACTTGGACCGATTTAGTTCGTGGCGATGTAACTTTCGCAGCTGAGCATGTTCCGGACTATGTAATTGTGCGCGCCACAGGGGAGCCGCTTTACACCTTGGTAAATCCAGTTGATGACGTACTGATGGAAATCACTCACGTGCTTCGCGGCGAAGACTTATTGAGTAGTACTCCGCGTCAGATTGCTCTTTACGATGCATTAAAAGCAATTGGTGTCGCAAAAGGTGAACGTCCCCTTTATG
>JBIIZV010000170.1:0-2737 GCA_044346095.1 Candidatus Nanopelagicales bacterium | reverse complement strand
AGAAAATGCATTATTACTCCGAAGGACATGTCGCCGCAGGTCGAAAGCCCAATAAATGGTTCTTGCCGGGTTTGTTTAGAACTTAATGTTTCAGCGCCCCTGTGGCGGTGCTGCTACGTTCCAACATCGTTGAGTTTGCCATAACTAGTGGGTTTCCAGCAAATTGCCGTCAGAATGCCACGAATCAGTGGGTGCATATATATGCTTAGAGCATCCCTATCGAAAGCTTCCTCATGCCAGCGTCAGATCCGCAATCGAAAAAAGTGCGGCTTGGTAATCCCAGAATCACTGGCAAGGAACAGTTTTATACCCCGCCTGAAGTAGCAGATCAGGTTATGCGAAATGTTAAGAAGCGAATTGGTTCGCTGTCTGGCCGAATTCTGCTTGAGCCGGCTGGTGGAACTGGCGCATTTATCGATGCGGCAAAAGCACATGGCCTAACAAAAGTTATTAGCTTTGACATTGAACCTCATCACAAGAAAATCGAACTTGGCGATTTCTTGGATCAAGAAATAAACCAGAGTGGTTTGCTAACAATTACCAATCCACCTTTTGGCCGCAACAACTCATTATCAATTCCGTTCTTTAACAAAGCTGCCGAAGTTTCGGATTTGATTGTGTTCATTGTGCCAAGATCATGGCGTAAATGGTCAGTGCAGAATCGACTAAACCAAAACTTTCATCTTGTCCGCGATGACGATCTAACCATTAACTATGTAGACGTAAATGGACAGGATGCACACGCAAAAGATCGGCTGCGCACATGTGTTCAGTATTGGGAGCGAAAATCTAAACTGCGACCAATCGTCAAAGTTAAGGACATGGGAATCATCGAGCGCACCACTCCAGAACTTGCGGATGCCGCCATGACCCTCTTTGGATACAACTGCGGAAGAATAACTACTGACTTTGAGCGCAGAAAAGTTACAACTCAGATGTATTTGAAGCTCAATCACCCACGAGCAAAAAAAGCGATTGAAAACTCTGACTTTTCAAAGTTCTACATGAATACTGCTTACACCGAAGCTTTATCTTTACCTGAAATAAATTACGTATTGAACGAATACATCTACGGCGACCCGATGGTGCAATTACTTCAGTAGATCTGGACGATTTTCTGCTGTCCGTAACTTAGCTTGTTCGTGCTTCCAGGCTGAGATCTTGGCATGATCCCCTGAAGTCAAAACTTGAGGAACTTCTAGCTCGCGCCAAACTGGAGGCCGGGTATAGATCGGGCCCTCGAGCAAATTCTCCATCGCGCCAACTGCAAACGAATCATCTGTAAAACTTTCCTGGTTTCCAAGCACGCCTGGAACAAGTCTGGCAATTGCTTCCACCATTACAAGTACGGCAACTTCCCCACCGGCTAGAACGTAATCTCCAATTGAAACTTCCTCGACGCGAATCTTGGTTTTGTAATGCTCTGCTACTCGGGAATCAATGCCTTCATAGCGACCACAGGCAAAGACAATGTGTTTTGCTGTAGATAGCTCAGTTGCCAACACTTGTGTAAATGGCTTTCCCGATGGCGTTGGGATCATCAAAATGGTTTCAGCTGTAGTGAATTCATCCAATGCATCGCCCCATGGTTCAGGCTTCATAACCATTCCCGGTCCACCGCCATATGGGGAATCATCAACGGTTTGATGTTTGTCGGATGTGTAATCACGTAAGTCTTTAACGTTTACTGAAATCAAGCCGTCTTCTATTGCCTTACCCATCAAGGACAGTTCAAGTGGCTTTAAGTAGTCCGGAAAAACTGTGATTACATCAAACTTCAACATCAGACTTCCTCATCCCTGACAACAATGGCTTCTAGTTCATTAAGTAAGCCAGGTGGAGGTGTGATCGTTACGGTCTTTGAATCTAAATCAATATCGGGAACAAATTCCATTACAAATGGAATCAAGACTTCGGTATCACCTTCGCGCTTTACCGAAAGTAGATCCTGACTTGGCAAGTGAATGACTTCCCCGATAACTCCAATAACCGAACCATCTTCAAGGGCGACATTTAAGCCAACAAGTTGGTGATCATAAAACTCATCAGGATCTTCTGGTAACTCAGCTGGATCAACATCGATCGTTAAGGTTTGGCCACGCAATGCCTCAGCTGCATTGCGATCATCTACGCCAGCAAAGTGAACAACAAAACGCCCACTGTGCCACTTTGAGGTGGCGACAGTGAGCGTCGTGTTATCAGAAGTCATCAGAACCGTTCCATCTGCGTAGCGATGATCTGGTTCATCTGTCATTGGTTCAACGAAAAGGTCGCCGCGCACGCCATGTGCTCGGCCAATGCGCCCGATTACGAGCTGCATTGTTTACCGTCCGTCAGCGTCAAGGATGTCGATGCGCACATTGCCCTTGTCGGACAATGCGTTTACGACTGTGCGAAGTGCAGTTGCGGTGCGACCGGCTTTACCGATCACGCGACCCATGTCTTCAGGATTGAGCTTTACCTCAAGAGTTGCACCACGACGATTGTTCTCGCGAACGACAACATCGTCAGGGTGATCAACAATTCCTTTAACGAGGTGTTCTAAAGTCTCGTCAAGCATTGCTTAAGCCTCTTCAGTTACAGCTTCGGCAACAACTTCAGCTTCTGCCGCAACTGCTTCAACTGTCTCTTCAACAGTTGCTTCAACTACTTCTTCGATATTCTCAACCACTGCTTCAGCAGATTCAGCCACAGCTTCTTCAGCCTTAACTTCAGCAGTGCTCACTTCCGGCGCAAC
>JBIIZV010000169.1:0-2755 GCA_044346095.1 Candidatus Nanopelagicales bacterium | reverse complement strand
CATTGAACTTATTTCAACTGTGGATGAGGCTAAGCGACCATTCCTCTTGAAGCAGGCCCTGGCAGACTTCTTGGCTGACCACGAAATGGACTATGTATTCATTGATTGCCCACCAAGTCTTGGTCTTTTGACTATTAATGCTTTGGCTGCCGTCAAAGAAGTTCTGATTCCAATTCAATGTGAGTTCTATGCCCTTGAAGGTGTGCAACAGCTGCTTCGAACCATCGAATTCGCCAAAGAACGTCTGAATCCAGAACTAGAAGTCAGCACCATTTTGTTAACTATGTATAACTCCACTACAAACCTCTCAGCTTCAGTTGTAGAGGAAGTGCGTGGCTATTTCGGCAAGAAAGTCCTGGAAACTGTGATCCCAAGGTCAATTTATGTCGCAGAGGCACCATCTTTCGGGCAGTCTGTAATGACTTATGACCCAGGATCAACTGGGGCAGTAGCTTATTTAGCTGCAGCCCGCGAAATCACCGAACGTAAGCAGAAGGGTTAATGCAATGGCAAAACGACAAAGCCTAGGCCGTGGCTTAGGAGCCCTAATCCCGGATGTTTCACGTGAAACTACAACCACTAAGCCAAAGAGTGGAACGGGTGCAAAGCCAGCTAAGAAAGTTGCCAGTACTGCACCGAAAAAGGCAGTTCCGGCAACTAAATCCACAGCCAAACCGGCAGCGAAGACTGCAACTCCAGCAGTGCAAAGCCAAGCGCCAGCAGCCATTGCCGGCCTAACCTTTGCTGAACTTCCAGTTCGCTCAATAGCCCCAAACGCCCAGCAACCACGCCAGGTATTTGATGATGAGGCACTTGCTGAATTGGTGCATTCCATTCAAGAAGTTGGGTTAATGCAACCGATCGTGGTGCGCCCAACTAAAGGTGGGGGATACGAACTGGTTGCCGGTGAGCGCCGTTTGCGCGCCACCAAAAAGGCAGGATTCAAGACAATTCCAGCACTTATTCGCGAAACCGCTGATGACCAGATGTTGCGCGATGCTTTACTTGAGAATTTGCACCGGGCTGCGCTAACTCCACTGGAAGAAGCCGCCGCTTACAAGCAATTACTGGAAGATTTCGGTGGAACTCAAGATGAATTGGCAACCCGCTTAGGCCGCTCTCGTCCCCAGATCTCCAATACATTGCGCCTACTTAACTTGCCACCAGCAGTACAGCGCCGAGTTGCTGCTGGAGTTATCTCAGCCGGTCATGCTCGTGCCTTACTTGGACTCAAAGATGCCGGTGCAATTGAACGACTAGCCAGTCGAATTGTTGCCGAAGGTCTTTCAGTTCGAACTGTGGAAGAGATCGTATCGCTTGGTCAAGAAGAGAAACTGGCTAAACCAACAGCCAAGAAGGCAGCTGGAAAGATCAGCGCACCTGGCCTTAAGTCCATGGGAGATCGACTTTCGGATCGACTAGACACCAGAGTCACAGTTCAAGTTGGTAAGTCTCGCGGCAAGGTCATCATTGAGTTCGCTACCTTGGAAGATTTGCAAAGAATCGTTGAAGTCATTGATCCAAAGCAACGTGGCATGTTTGGCGAACCAATTAAGTAATTCACTTACACACATGTGAACAACTTGTGTAAGAAGCAATTAATGTGATCTAGATCACATAACGGATTCAACCGATTCTTGGAGCCAAAATTCGAGTCACGGCTGAACTTAATCCAGCAGCGATGGTGTCCCTAGTTTCAGCTTGAGACAACAGTTCACCGTCATGAGGGCTTGTGGCGTAACCTAATTCAACTTTGATGCTGGGCATGCGTGTTAAGCGAAGTAAATCCCAAGTTTTTGCATGTGACTTTGAGTCTGTTAGCGGAGTCCGGGAACTTATTTCTTCCTGAACTATCTCAGCCAACCTCATGCCGGTAGCCGAGCGCGAGTATTCGTGTCCAAAGTAATACGAAGCAACGCCTTGAGCCAGGGGATTGCTGTGGCGATCTAGCCCTAACCCGATTATCAAATCGACATTACTGTCGTTGGCAAGACTTGCCCGAGTGCGTTCGCCATCAACTCGGCCTGATTGAGGGCGGGTCAGTAATACAAGAGTTCCCATTGCACCCAGCCGACCTTCAAGTCGAGAAGCGATATCCCAACAGATATCGGCATGGGTAAGTTCACTACCGACAACAGGTTCAGCTAAGTCACTTGGATCTAGCAAGATTGAGCAGGTCTCAACGGTTCTAGTCTTTCCAAAATTTGCGACGGTAGAAAGTTCGCGTAAATGTTCTTGGCTACCACCAGCAATAGTTCGAGCCAGTCTTTGGAATGCTCGAAAGAAAGCTGGGCCACAAATTCCGTCGACATCTAAACCAACGTTGCGTTGGAATTCGCGAACTGCTGAGTCTGTGCTTTTCGCAAAGATGCCATCGACGCGATCTAACGCAAATCCAAGTTCGATCAATCGCTGTTGTAATTGCGCAACGTCTTCACCGTGTATTACGTGACCTGGCGTAAAACTTAAAACTCGATCACCAATTTTCCAGCGCGCTTCATCAAGTCTTCGAAATGTTCGTGGACCAACTAAGCCATCAACTGTTAAGCCACGAGTCTGTTGGAAATAGCGCAGCGCAGCTAGCAAGATGTCATCGAAAACATCTGCTGCTGCGCTGGCATCAGGACTTAAGAGCCCAAGACGAACTAACCGATCACGAACCTCTGTTACTGCCGGCCCTTGATCGCCGCGTCGCAGGATCGTTACTGTCATTAGTTACTTAAATGAACTCAGCAAGATCTGAAAGAAGTGCAGC